>NZ_KV821550.1:0-9921 GCF_001815675.1 Neisseria sp. HMSC065D04 | reverse complement strand
GCCGTACTGGTTTAAAGTTAATCCACTATATTAGTTTGTTGCAGGACTGAAGTGTTGGTTTGAATGCCAAATTGTTTCTGCCGTATCTATCTTAGTAATGAGGTCGTCTGAAAATTTTCAGACGACCTTTTTGAATGGTTTAAAGAATCAAGAGGGAAACATTCACCCTTTACAAACCCGCAAGCAAACGACGGATTTTGCCGATGGCAAGCTCGGTTTTCAAGCCGCATTCCGTCCCTTCCGCTCCGCCGCTGAGGCAGCGGATGTCGGTGATGCCGCAGAAGTGGGCGTATTGGATGCCCAGTTCGCGGGCGAGGAAGGCTTCGGGCATTCCGGTCATGCCCAATACGTCCACACCGTCGCGGCGGTAACGTTGGATTTCTGCGCGGGTCGGCCAGCGCGGGCCTTGCAGGCAGCCGTAAACGGCTTGGGTGTATAAAGGCATTTGGTGCTGTTGCGCGTGTTCGGCAATTTTTTCGCGCAGTCCGGCGGTGTAGGGTTCGAGAAAATCGGTGTGTACGACCGGTTCTTCCTGTCCTTCAAAAAAGGTGTCCTTGCGGCCGTAGGTGTAGTCGATCAAGTCGTCGGGCAGGACGAGTGCGCCGTTTTCAAAGCGGTCGTTGATGCTGACGACGGAGGAAACGGCGACGATGTATTCCGCACCTATGGAATGCAACGCCCAGATGTTGGCGCGGTAGTTGATTTCATGTGGCGCGACGGTATGGCCGAAGCCGTGCCGCGCAAGGAAGAAAATGTCCTGACTGCCCAGTTTGCCGCTTAAGACGGGGCTGCTGGTCAGTCCGTAGGGGGTGCGGACGATCTTGCGGTCGGTGATGCTCAGTTCGGGCAGCTTGGTCAGGCTGCTGCCGCCGATGATGGCTAACATATGGTCCTTTGTGTAAGTGATTTCAGGGAGTGAGTGTCGGAAAGAAAAAGGTTTGCAAAACAGCCATGAAAATGGAAAACAGGATTAACACCTTCATTTTTTCCGGAAAGCTGTATCCGTCGTCTACGGGAAGCACTTCCCATAGCAACATCGACAGAAAACCGGATATAAACCAAAATGCAAAATTGTTCAACATGGTTGCCGAAGAAAGGCTGGGAGGTCGTCTGAAAACACATATCTGTTTTCAGACAACCTTTTTGTCCTTTTACTTGTGTTTGTAAAAACGGCTGTGGAAATAAGCGTTCGCACCTTCGCGCAGCAGGACTAAGGTTACGGCGGCAAGAGGCAGGCCGGCGAGCATGCCGACGAAGCCCATCAGTTGTCCGAACGCCATCAATGAGAAAATCACCCAGAAAGGCGACAGACCGATGCGGTCGCCGACGATTTTTGGGGTAACGATAAAGCTCTCAAGGAATTGTCCGATAGCGAACACTACCCACACCATAATCAGACCGTGCCATGTGCTAAATTGCAGCAAAGCGGCGACGGTTGCCAGCAAAAGTCCGGTAAATGCACCCAAATACGGGATAAACACCAAGATACCGGCAATCATACCGATAGCGAAACCGGAATCCAGTCCGACCAGCATCAGCCCGACCCCGTACACCAGCCCCATAATCAGCATTACCATCAACTGCCCGCGCAGGAACTCGCCCAAAACTTCATCCATATTGCTGGTAATGCGCGTATAAGTGTCGATAAAGCGGCGCGGAACTAAGGCGCTGATGCCGTAAGACCAGCGTTTCCAGTCCAAAAGGAAATAATACAGCAAGAGCGGCAGCAGGATCAGGTTGCTCATGCCGCTGATGACGTTGCCACTCTGGCGCATCAGCGTCGGGACCCAAGCCTTGAGCGTGTTGCTCAATTCGCCCGTATGCGACTGCAACCATTTGACCACCGAAGCCTGATCGATATGCACATAATTGCCCGCCACATGGTTCAGCCAAGGCAGCAGCCTGTTTTGCGTAAAATCGACGATTTGGGGAATGCGGCTAACCATATTGTTGAACTGGTTGATCAGCATAGGCACGATGATCAGCATCAGCGACAGCAGCAACAGCAAAGCGAATACCATCACCATCATGGACGCGGGGCCGCGTTTAATCTTTTTCTTCTGCAACCATTCCACCAGCGGATTCAACACATAAGCCAACACTGCCGCCACAATAAACGGCGTCAGGATGTCGCCCAGCGCGTACAGCAGCCAGACAAAAGCTGCAATCACGCAGCCCATAATGATCCACGGCTTCATGCCGCGCGTTTTTTTCTGATACATAAAGCCTTTCCATGTGTGTTTCAGCGGGAGCCGCCGCAATCGTTTTCAGACGACCCCTGACCGTCCAGTATAACAGAATAAACGGGGTCGTCTGAAACCTCAGATTGTTTACAAAATCACCGAAAAATCCAAGCCCGCGCCTGCAAAATAAGGTAAAATACGCCCCATCGTTTTTCCGTCCCAATCACGATAAGGAACCCATTCATGAGCACTTCACTGAGCTACCGCGACGCAGGCGTCGACATTGACGCAGGCGATCAACTGGTCGAAAACATCAAACCTTTTGCCAAACGCACCATGCGTCCCGAAGTGTTGGGTGATTTGGGCGGCTTCGGCGCATTGGTCGAAATCAGCAAAAAATACAAAAATCCCGTCCTCGTCAGCGGCACCGACGGCGTGGGCACCAAGCTCAAACTCGCCTTCGATTGGGACAAACACGACACCGTTGGCATCGACCTCGTCGCCATGAGCGTCAACGACATTTTGGTTCAAGGCGCTGAGCCTTTGTTTTTCCTTGACTATTTCGCCTGCGGCAAACTCGATGTCGCCCGCGCTACCGACGTGATTAAAGGCATCGCCCAAGGCTGCGAAGAATCCGGCTGCGCCCTTATCGGCGGCGAAACCGCCGAAATGCCCGGCATGTATCCTGAAGGCGAATACGACTTGGCAGGCTTCGCCGTCGGCGTGGTCGAAAAAGAGCGCGTCATCAACGGCCGCAGCATCAAAGCGGGCGACATCGTGTTGGGTCTGGCTTCCAACGGCGCCCATTCAAACGGCTACTCCCTCGTCCGCAAAATCATTGCCCGCGACAATCCCGATTTGGACGCCGAGTTCGACAACGGCAAAACCCTGCGCGAAACCATCATCGCCCCGACCCGCCTGTATGTGAAACCCATCCTTGCCGCCTTGGAAAAATTCACCGTCAAAGGCATGGCGCACATCACCGGCGGCGGCATTACCGAAAACGTGCCGCGCATCCTGCCTGAAAACACCGTCGCCCAAATCGACGCCAAAGCATGGGAATTGCCCAAGCTGTTCCAATGGCTGCAACAGGCAGGCAATGTGGAAACGCAAGAAATGTACCGCACCTTCAACTGTGGCATCGGCATGGTGGTCGTCATCGCCGAAGAAGATGCCGACGCGGTGCAGGCATTCTTAACTGAACAAGGCGAAACCGTTTACCGTTTGGGCAAAATCCGCGAACGCAACGGCGATGAGCATCAGACCCAAGTGGCTTAAATCACAAGCCTGAATCTAAATAAAAGGTCGTCTGAAAACTGAACTGCACCTTGGCGGTTGGATATCCCCAACCGCCAAGGTACAGCTTTTTATAGTGGATAACTTTAAACCGGGACGGCGTTACCTCGCCTTAGCTCAAAGAGAACGATTCTCTAAGGTGCTGAAGCACCAAGTGAATCGGTTCCGTACTATCTGTACTGTCTGCGGCTTCGTCGCCTTGTCTTGATTTAAATTTAATCCACTATAAGACCTAATCCACGATTACTGTTTTAAGGAATCGAAATAACATCTGCAATGCATCTTGGACCATCAAAAATTTTAAATTTCGTATCTAATGGTATTTTTTCGTTTTTTCTTATCAGGAACCAAGCGTTTGCATAACTGATGTTTTTATTTGGTATATACTCGTAAATGTCTAAAACTATACTTCTAGGAAAATTTTCTTGAAAAACACCATCTTCAAATTTACTTACGGGATAAAAGAGACCAATGGGAGGAATCGTCTGACAACCTCCGTCTTCTCGTAACTTCCAAAAAATTTGAATATTAGCAGTATTTTCAGCGTTTATCATTGAATCCTCCCAGTGTTCTAGTTTCAAAAGGTTTAGGTTATTTTATTAGGATTTTTAATTCATCCGGTAGCTTAGCACCATTTTCATATGCTTTTTTAGCCCAAAATGTGGCTTTTTCTTTATTTCCTTGTGCTAAAGATAAATCAGCTAAATTGGATTGGGCAATAGGATGTCCATTTTTTGCCGCTATCTCTAGCCATTTAAATTCTAAATTTTGATTTAGAGATACAAACATATGGTATTGATATAATTTGAATGATGAATTTTTATCTCCATGAGAGGCTTTTTCTTCCAGAGTATGAATTTCTTCATCCGAAATCCAATAAGTACTACCCGTTGATATGGAGTCAGCTATTTTTTCATTTCTTTTCGGATATTGTTTACATGATAGTATAGAAATTGATAACACCAATAAAATTAAGAAATTTTTAAATATTTCCATGGTCAATACCTTTCACATTGGTCTTTTTTATTTGAGGAGTGAAACCACTCATAATGCATTTATATTTAAGGTCTCCTTTAACTTGTGATCTTAATTTGGAAAAGGGTCATCGGAAATTAATTTCAGACGACCTTACTGTGCGGTTTGATCTTTATATGGTTTACTAAGTTTATGTGCTTTCTAGATTTTTCAATAATTGACCAGCTTCTTCCTTAGAGATTTCAGTAATATAATCGCTCTTGGTAGCAAACTTAAGTAATTCTATTATCTTATGATAATCCCTCTTGTTTTTCCTATTAATTAAGAATTTTGCATAATCAAGAGCCGCATCTCCATCATTTAATTCTAATATTGCTTTATTCCACCAAAATTTAGCCTGCCTTATATTACCTAAACCGGCATAAAGTGATGCAATATTAGAACATACCCCACCACTTTTCCCTTCATATTGCCAACTTTTTCTATACCATTTAAGCGCCAAAAGTGGATTTTTTTGAACCCCATATCCAAGATCATATAAAACTGCTAAATTATTATAACAATTAACATCTTTTTCCAAAGCTCCTTTCTTTAAAAAATAAAAAGCTCTCTGATAATCTTCATTTTCAAGAAAATAACTAGCTTGTAAAAAATTATCAGTATGATAAGCGTCATTGCACATAGAACCTATCCTTAATATTTTATTTTTTAGGGGCGGCATTATAAGAAAGAGCCCATTATCGCGTTCGATGTCAGCGATGACCTCGTTGTCACTGTACATCGCACCAATTGGTTTTGGGCAGGCCGTTTCAGGCGTTCTCTTCTTTGAACAGCACCTTCCATTGGTGTTGGGCGATGAGTCAGCCGTTTTCGTTGTAGTCGAATCAGGTGATGCTTTGGCTGTTGGCTGGCGGCTTGGACGAGGTTGCCTTCAAGTCGTATCAGTAAACGGTTTCCTGGACTTTGTCGCCGCCGTCGCGGGCGAGGGTGTGGATTAAGCGTCCCAATATATTGCGTTCGAATTCAGTAATCCCAGTGGGGTTTGGGCTTCGAGGTCGTCTGAAAAGCAGAAAACGCATCTGCGCGTACCGCGCACACTCTACGTTGGGATTGGGGACATACGGACCACTAATTACCCTATATTTATATTTTTCATTATTTATTAATATACTGTAACTGATTCGACTTTGTTATTTTCAAACCAAAATATCGCTCTAATATCATCACAATCTACACTATCATATTTATCTAAAACTAAAGAATCATAACCAAAAATTTTTTTTATTTCTTCAATATCCTTGCCAATTAAATTTATATCTTTGTAAAAAAGATTATTTTTTAGTTCCATTCCTGCAAATTGGCCATTTTTTTCAAAGTAAATTAATTAGTTAATTCCATTTTCTTCAAAAATAAAAGAGTCATAAATATCTTCATTTTCTGAAAAAATATTTGCATTTAACTCATCTAATATCTTCTTATAATCAGAATAAATTTTATCAAAATGCAGTTCATTAATTTTAATTGTAGGGATCCAATTCCATTTTTTTGTTTTCATCATCTTCTATTATCTTTCATGTGATATAATTCACCTGTTTCATTTATTTTCTTTGGGTGTTTTAAAAATTTTCTTAAAGATGTTTTTTAATAATTTATTGATATATAGTGGATTTGGCAAGTTCAGGTCCCAACGCTTTATAGAAAAATCAGGATGAAGAATTAGGATCATGTTGGATATTTTTAGATGTATTCATAAGAGTGTCATCGCACCTTACCATACAGTTATATTTTTCTAATTCTGAATATGAGAATTGTTCCCTACATTTAGCATAGCAAATATCATGTTGTCTACAATCTATATCCAATACTCCCATTGGTTCGACATAATATCCATTATTTTCTCGAAGCTTACTGTATTGTTCTTCCCCCTTTGTCCAGTCTGGTCCACATCAATTCCCATAATATCTAAACCAATCTAATGTATCTATTTATTTCGTAGTATCCGGTGCAAAAGCATAAAAATTAATATCTCAAAATAACCCAATCAGATACTGACCCCAAGCCGGTCTGCATCAGGTTCGTAATACCTGAAGAAGTTGTAATATAGCCCTGATTCACGGTCGGCATACTGGTTTTGCAGGCGGAAGGGTTGATAAGTGATATCCGTTACCTTTGCTGCCTTGCTCAGAGGGGGGGGGATAATTCAACCTAAAGAATCAAGTTCGTAGTGGCTGACGAGTTTAGCTTGAATACGATAGATTTAGCGATGCAGTTTATCTCGTTCGGTGTCGGTGATAACGGGTGATTTGACTGTTTTCGTTGTGGTTGAAGTAGGAGGAGACATGGGGAAGGTCGTCAGGCAATTTATTTCAGACGACCTTGGTGTTTATTAGGTCTCGACCCAATCTACGGCCACTATTAGGTTATAAAGAAGATTCTAAATATAAATAAGCACGCTATTGCATCTAAAAACAAGCAAATTATAACGAATAATAATAATTGAATAGTTTGGCTTTTTGCTATCAATGATGCTAAGTATTTTGATAAAAAAATAATACTTAAACTTAAAAAGTAATAGAATAGAGTCTCTAATATTCCTGAAATATAATTGTTTATATTTCTATCATAATTATTTAGAATGAAACTAATAAGTCCTTTCAGTTCCCTGGTTAAGAACAAAATAAATAATAGGTTTAAAAATGATGAGATAAATAATTTCAACATATTATTTTATAAGGAAACACAACGTTGTTTACACAACAGGTTGAGAAAAATAAGCCTGTAAGACCTCAAAAGGTGCAAACTCTTCTGTGGCTTTACCGTATTATAAAAATTCATAAAGCGGTACAACTCCTTTTTCCAATGTTCCGAATCTATAAAGGGAAATTTATCATACCAAATTTCCATCAAGATGAGAGCACTCGATCTAACCTACAGCTTAAATCAATATTTGCAACTTTCGAGATTAACTTAAGCGACAATATCTACGCTTACTTGGCAGTTAACCATCCCAACGAATATTACCGTAATTGCTTAATAAGACATTTATAAACTCCTCTCCAAACTCTCTTATTAATACTTTCTCCATAGCCTTAAATCTTTCAATGTCTACAAACCAATCTCGATCCATCATATGGAATAATCTTATAGATTCTTTTTTTGAACTTTGAAATGCAAAAACACCCCAATTAATAGGTATATCCTGAACCGCAACCCAATTTAAATCAGTATCTGCCATAATAACTCCACCGTCACCATAATCATTCGTACAGCTTATTATTCTTTGTATATTTTTTAGTGAATTATCATGTTCAAGAATCCAGTTTTCCAACATAATATTAAAATCACAATCTAAAACATTAACTTGCTTATTAAAGCCACCTAGATCTAACAAGTCAGAAAATTCTCCAAGAAACTTTAAATCCATTCCAAGCACAAAATCAAAGAACAAAAAAGTATCATAATTTGGTATTAAAAAATGGTTAGGTAAAGAAAAATTCTGCCCAATAAAAATATCATTTATGTTTTTCATAAATATTTCCTCTTGTGGGATAGGGTCGTCTGAAAGATGAATTTGGATTTTTTCAGACGGCCTTTCTGGGTTGTTGGGTATTGACCAAACCTAAGCGTTTCAATACATATGTTACAAAATTCGCTGTCTTACCCCATTGCGGAAAACCATTGCTGATGGCTGATCGACTTTCCCATCGACACCTATTCCGATATTTTTTGGATGAAAATTATAAGGAGAGGTCATCTAAAAATTAATTTCAGACGACCTTGATGTGTTTTGTCGGGGCTTGACATAATCTGCGCAGGCTAATCATCTTCTATATATAGACTTGCTATAATAGTAACAATCCTGCTATTTTTCTCCCAAACTTGCAACCCTATTGTTTCAAATTCATAAACAAATTGTGGTATGCCATCATCTTCAAAATCCAATTCATCTATTTTACCTATAAAATTACTCTCAGTAATTATTTTAAATTGCTCAATAGTTAATCCAATTAAATTAGTGTCTTTATAAAATAGTTCTTTATAGCAAAATATAGAATCAATTTTATTTTCTCTCACAGTAATAAAAAAACTACTATCTTGAGATTCATACTCACATACTCCAAATTCATCCGGTGAGCTGTATTTAAAAAATTGTAGGATAGAAATATATTTATCAACATTTTCTCCAAACTTAAATGGACCTACAGATTTAAACGGAGATAGATTTAATTTCATCGTTTTGATCCTTTGCTATGTTCTACACCTTTTGCTTTTTGTTCCGCAGTTTTCTTAATATTACTTATTTTTTTCTCTCAACTAAGCTTATCTCTTCTAGGCATTCTAGGTTTAATCTGCTCTTGTAATTCCTTAATCCGTTTTTCAGCTGCTTTAAATGATCTACACCATCTCCATGTTTCTCATTTTTAGAACTATCAGAATTTCTAGAACCTTTTTTCTGTTTCCTATTATCTTGCTACGCTTTATATTTTTTACACTTTATAAATAATTTGGAGTAAGAAACCGCGTATGAGCCTTGGGACACGCAGCCTACATATGGGCTACGGTTTACTAGGGGTTTAATTCACTTAAGGTTTGTTATTCATACCAAGTACCATTTCCATCACTTCCATAGTCAGGATTGAGAAGCAAGAAATTAACAATATCCGATATTAGTAATGGAGAGGATAAGTCATCATATTTTTTATTATATGTGTTGCTTTTCCATTGGAATAATCACAAATAACTCCTCCCTTTTTTACAATGTTAGTCATTACATCCTTTAATATTTCAATAATCTCGCAATTTGATAATTCAGGAAAATCATCTTGTATTCCGGCCTTGGTTCTCCATAGCCAAACTTCATCATCTAATATTTCGTTACTCCTTTTATCAATATAATCGTTTAAATCGCGGTATCCTTTAGCTTTTAACTTTTTATCAATATATATATGTTCTCTAGTATTATGCATAATAAAAATCTCCTAATGTTATATCATTTTTGATGGATTTTAAAATCTCGTGGAAGCCCTTTGACATTGAAATCCAGTGTTTCACCATGTCTTGACGAGTGCCTAATACCAAATTTATCTCCATTTGGTAATCCTGCCCAGTTTGTTGTACTCGAACTTGGTCGTGCCCGTCCGCTGGTTGGTGCTATGGGTCAGGTTGCTGGTACGGTCGTAGCCGTAGCTGCGTTTGACGGCGGTTTGGCCATAACCCGCCGCTGCTTTGGTTTTGCCTTTGCCGGTTTCCGTCAGGTCATTGAGGGTGGCGATTTGCCGTTTCAGACGACCTAATGGGTCAAGTTCGTAGCGGCTGGCGAGTTTACCCTGTGTGCGGAAGATTTCGCGGTGCAGTTTGTCGCGTTCGATGTCGGTGATGACTTCGTCGTCGAGGCTGATTTGGTGCAGGTGTCCGCTGCCGTAGTACAGGTAGTTGATCTGTCTGCCGTCGGGCAGGACGGTGGCGG
>NZ_KV821549.1:825-2490 GCF_001815675.1 Neisseria sp. HMSC065D04 | reverse complement strand
ATGACGAGTTGCAGCTGAATGCGCTGAAGGATGCAACGTTAACCAGTAGCGCAGGAAAAATCACCATTGCGGCGAAGGAGGAGATTCTGATTACCTGCAAAGGGGCGTATATCAAACTGGCGAACGGGGAGGTGGAGATTGGGAGTCCGAAGCTGGTTAGGGTGAAGGCGCCGATGGAGGTGACGGGGCCTAATAGTCGTACCTTCAATATGCCTCTACTAAATCCCAAAGATTTATTCAGTCTTGCTTTTGAATTGATTGATGAAAAAACGGGCAGAAAAATTACTAACCGTCCGTTTGTTATCATAGATGAAACAGATTCCAACAAGGTCATTATTGGGAAAACCAACAAATATGGACGAACAGGAATGAATAAACATTTGATACGCAACTCCGCAAAAGTAAGATTTTTGGAACAATTGGAAATTGCAGTGTTAAAAGAAGACTAAGAGGGCAATAAAAATGAGTGAATATATTACTTTTACCTATTTTGATAGAGACAAGAATCAGGAAATGACCATCAAGTGTGACGCTGCCGCACTCTGCAAAAGTGCGCCTTCACACAGGGGAAAATCGGCAAATGAAAAACATGTTGTACAACAAACGACGACTGTTTTTAAATTAACCGACCTACCCAACGCCCTTCGTGCGCATGGTAAAAAGCATACAAAACATGCGTGGGAGAAAGCGGCAAAAATGCAGGAAAAGTGGTTCTCAAGTCCGGCACATGTAATGAAAACGAGTGTTAAGGAGGCCAAATCCATTGATCACCCAAAACATTTGGTACTGATGGATTATTACACCTTAGACTGGCTGGAAAAAGCTAATGTGACAGGGGTTGTAACCAACGGGATTAAGCGTTTACTGTATGGTGAGTTAATCAGCAATTGGAATACGGGACCTATATGGAATAAGGAGGCTGCACACTGCATTTACAATAAGACTGCCAAATATGGAAGAAAGGGGAAAAAAGATGAGGGTTTGTATTCAATCAGCCCAAGATCAGGAAACCCTGATAAACAAGCTGCATATAATGCACTTAGAAAATCTTATGGTGATACTAAAAATTACTTAATGAAAAAACAAGACATGCAGGAATTTCATAGTTATTTTTCATTCCAAACTATAAGTTTATTTGACACTCTGGATAAAGTAGCTTTGTCTGCTCGTAACAGTGTATTGAAAGACGAGTTTTTCGCCACTGTTGCAGGCTGTACTTTGGCAGCTGCCATCGGAAAATACCGCATGCCTGGAAATAAATTAATTGTAGAAAGCGTTTATCTCTATATCCGAGATACATTTGATTTTCTTAACGATAATGGCGGAGATCAATACCTAGGGCATTGGAATCATACAGGATTTGATGTGTTTTATAGCCATCAGCTTTCAGATAAGAAAAATAAGATTATAGATGAAAAACATGAGGCTCGGAGGGTAGCCTCAGCCTATATAGCAGCGCCCCCTTCTCTTTTCGATTCCAAGCCGGAAGACCGTTTCTACCCAGTTAGGAACAGCCATTTCAACAAATGGCGAGATTTAAACAGACTAGGAGGGGATCTGCTGATATTTTCATCTTTGAAAGAATATCGTTGTGACCCTCCAATTGAGGTAGTTTTGAAATAATAGGCAACGTTTATGAAAAAGAAAAAAATAGTGAAATGGTTT
>NZ_KV821549.1:360-725 GCF_001815675.1 Neisseria sp. HMSC065D04 | reverse complement strand
ATGGTTTGGTTTCTTTATATTGATATTTGGGTTAATTGAGTATTGGCGAATAACGGGGATGGGAGAAGAGATAAAAAACCTTTCCGTGAGCAGTGATTGTTACCAAAATAAATATTTAGTGAACTATCAAGAAGGTTCTTGCGGACTATATTTCATGCAAAATCCTGAAGCAATTTACCGGGAATTACGCTACAAAGATAACCCCGAATGTGAGTATTTATATCAACATAAAGTAGAACGTTTAGAACAAATAGAATTGGAAAAAAAGATTTTGGCAGATAATCGCAGAATTTTGAAGAATAGAAAAACTTTTGCCTGTACAGGATGGAATGGTTTTAGGACAGCAATCTTTATTGCCGATGAAA
>NZ_KV821549.1:0-260 GCF_001815675.1 Neisseria sp. HMSC065D04 | reverse complement strand
TCCTGTTGCGCCACTGCACCCCAACCTCCTTCAAAGGATAGATGCAAAAATTATCCAGTGGCTGGTTGAATTGTTTTATTGAAAAAATTTAAGTCGGAATCAAACCTAAAATTTTTGATAATTTGAAATCTTCATTGAGCTACGCCCAACCTGCTTACCCATTTACTTACCTTCTTTTTTAAAGGTTACATCATGAGATTTTTTATCATATCTATAATCCTGTTTTTTTCATCCGGCTTTTGCATCGCCCAGGAAATTCA
>NZ_KV821548.1:5640-26277 GCF_001815675.1 Neisseria sp. HMSC065D04 | reverse complement strand
ATGACGAGCTGCAGCTGAATGCGCTGAAGGATGCGGTACTGACCAGTAGTTCAGGGAAAATTACCATTGCGGCGAAGGAAGAGATACTGATTACCTGCAAGGGGGCGTATATCAAACTGGCGAACGGGGAGGTGGAGATTGGGAGTCCGAAGTTGGTGCGGGTGAAGGCGCCGATTGAGGTGAGTGGGGTAAAAGGGATAAATTATCCATTACAAAATATTCCACCTTTGCAAGTATTCAGTAATAAGCTAGATCTTTATGATGTTTTTGGTCCTTCCAATGTTCAAATCCCCTTTACCATAATGGGTAATAAAGATAGGGAAAGTCAGCACGGAATTCTTGACAAAATGGGCCGAACCAGCAGGATATATTCGGACAAAGCTGAAACAGTAAAAATTTTTGCAGGCAATGCAACTTTATTACCCGGTAAAGAAAGTGAGGAAAACAAATGAATCAATACCGTTTTGAATTTTTGAATGATAACAATGCTCCCATGGCTAAATGCCGCTACCAAATCATGCAAAATGACTCCATACTGTATCAAGATATTGCCGATGGAAACGGCAGAGCAGCATTTAATTCCGAATTAGTGGCTGGGAAAAAGATTCGAGTACGCTTTTGGGCGGAAGGACAACGACAAGATGCTGCATTCAGTACCGAGCCCTTTTATTGGACAGAAAATGTCATAACGCAGCCGATCAAGGCTCCCAAGGTATACGAAGTTAAGCTTCGGGAGACACAGAACAAAAACAACGAACCAGCAAACTACCGGCAGGCGTTTTATGAAGTGCAGGCAGGAGATACGTGGGAAGGAATTGCTAAAAAATGCAATACTAATGCCTCGTCAATTAAATTTCTTAACAACTTACCCGATGATAGTACCCTCCCGGAAGTTGGAGATGCGTTACTGTTGCCGCAGGGGGCAGAAAGACCATTGGATTCTGGCAGCCCTTCGGATAAAGAAGTGATTGAGAGCCACTCAAATGAACCACAAAACGATTCGCTGAAAGGGTTGGACGAAAAAACACCCGGACCAGAACAGGATAAACCATCTATATTGCCACAAGAGGTTGCTCCTTCTGTTGCTGAAAATCAGCCTGAGCATCCGTCTACAATTGTGGAAAATAAGAAACCTGAAGCTAAGAAGAAAAAGGATACGATTGGTGATTTGTTAAAAGAATTGGATGAAGAAAAATCTAAACAGAAAAAGGATGATCAGCCTATATTGCCACAAAGTGCAGAACCTGTAGGGCAGGGGCAACCTGAACAGCCTGTCAATACGAACCTGATAGCTGATAAGGGAGAAAAACCAACAGAAAAAAAAGATTCTGAACCTAACCAGGAAGACTCGGATATTCAGAAAGGGAGGGGAAGGAGTGGGAGACCTGTAACATGTGTTCGAAAAAAAATACCTCTTGAATGTCAAATTGAAGTTATTAGATTTAGTACCTCAAAAGGTGAATATGTTATTTCTAAACAATTATGGGATTTCATTTTATCTGCAGAAGGGTATGAAGCACAGCCATATGTTCCAACGGGGTCTAGTGGAGTTACATTAGGATATGGTTATGATTTAGGTCAACAAAAAAAAGATAAAATGTATCAAGAGTTAAGCTCATATTATACAAATGATCAATTAAAAAGATTAGAAGAGGCAATAGGAAAACGAGGAAATGCGGCAAGAAAAATTGTAGGAAAATTTAGTGATATCACTATAACTAGAGAAAAAGCAAAAAGGTTAGCTATTTTAGTAAAAAGAAGATATGCAGAAGACACTGTTTCTATATACCCGGAAATACTTAATTATCATCCTCATTGTCAAGGAGCAATCTTATCATTAGTTTATAATAGAGGAAATCAATTAATAGATAAACCTGATCATAAGCCACGGGGAGATATGAGAGATATACAATCTGCTTTAAAACAAAATAGAGGAAATGATATACCAAAATATTTGAGAGCAATGAAGCGTCTATGGAGCCCTAAAAAAGAAAGGGGTTTAATAATACGCAGAGAGGGAGAAGCTGAATGGTTTGAAAAAGGATTGCGTTGTGATTGTTTTAAATAATAGAACATTATTTGTTGTTATTTCTATAATTCCAATTATAGCATTTGGTAAATCACCTGAAACGGTTATCGATAACGATGCATTAAATAAACCATGCTATATAAATAGCATCAAACAGGAGGATCTTATTGTATGTTTTTCTAAATCATATTTACTGGCACAAAAAAGATTAAATAATAATTATTTAATTGCAAAAAAACAGAAAAATATAAATATAAAAAATTATTTAATTCGACAACAAATAAAATGGAATAAAAGCAAATTTGATCAATGTGTATTATTACCAGAAAGAGAAGCTGGAAGAGAGGAAGTGTTTGAGTATTTACAATGTGTAACTAATGCTGTTTTAGCGCAAAATGCCTATCTAGAAGAAACTTATATCTGCGATAATAATCCGTGTCAATTTAAAGAATTATATTTCTTTAAAACTGTGGGATCTGATGTAGATTAGTAAGCTGTAGTTGCTATTGCCATCCAAAGCGATAGCAAAGGCAATGCAACCCGTTACCGTTACAACAAGAATGGGCAAATTACCCAAATTACCGATGCAAAAAACAATACTTATACTTTCGAATATGACCAGTACCACCGCCTGAACACTCAAACCGACTGTTCCGGTCAGCAAACCCGCTATACCTATAACGATGAGGGCAAACTCGAAAGTATTACCGATGCAGCCGGCCACACCACGCGCTACCATTACCAAAACGGAGAACCATTGCGTACCGACTATCCGGATGGCAGTAGCAAACACTTCAGCTACGATCACGCTGGTCGACTGAGTGTTCTGACTGATGCCGAAGGCAACCGTACCGCCTACGATTACGACAATGACAGCAAACCAACCGTCCGCTACAACGCGCTGGGTGGTGCATTCCAATACCGTTACGACACCGTAGGTCGTCTGAAAACCCTCGTCAACGAAAACGGCGACAACTATACCTTCGAATACGATGAGCGCGACCGCCTGATTCGCGAGACCGGCTTTGACGGCAAAATGACACGTTACACCTACAACCCTGCCGGCGAACTCATACGCGAAGAAGAATACGCGTCTGGGAACATTGACGTGCGTACTCGCCCGATACGGACGATCACCTACCACCGCGACCGTATCGGCCGTATCCGTCAGAAAGACAGTCATCTGGACGGCGGAGAAATCCTGAGCACCCACTACCGCTATGACAAACTTAACCGTCTGATCCAAGCACACAACGCCCATAGTGAGCTTCGCTTCGGCTATGATCACAACGGACTGATTAAAGAACAGCTCATCCACTTGGGTAGCCCCCTTGCGTCGGGTATTAGCCGTTCACAATCCAAAGATGTCACTGCACAGATTACCGAACACCGTTACGACGTATTGGGCAACCGCACCCAAACCATCCTGCCTACAGGTGAAGTTTTAAACCGCCTGTATTACGGCAGCGGACGCCTGCACCACATTAACCTCGACGGCACCACCCTTGCCGACATCGAGCGCGACGCTCTGCATCGCCCAGTCGAGCGGACTATCGGCAAGTTGAATACCCAATTTCAACTTGACCCATTAGGTCGTCTGAAACAACAAATCGCCCAACCGAACGGTCACAACAAAGCAGACCCTGCCGTCCTTATCGGCCGCCGTTACCAATACGACACTATCGGCAACCTCGTCCGTACCGACGATCAAACCAACGGCAGCAGGGATTACATCTATGACGCACTGGGCAGAATTACCCAAAGCGCAGACGAGCACTATCGCTACGACCCCGCCCACAACCTTACCGACGGAAGCAGAATCAGTGGCAACCGCCTTACCCAATACAAAGGCATCAGTTACCGCTACGACCCGTTGGGCAACCTGGTCGAAAAACAGCAGAATGACGGTAAAATCCAACATTACCGCTACAACGCCGATAACCAACTGACCGAAGCCGAAATCCATTGCCCCGGACAAAACGCTGTCTTATACCGCTACCGCTACGACCCCATAGGTCGCCGCATAGCAAAAGTTCATCCAGACGGCAACGAAATCCAATACCTGTGGGACGGCAGCCGCTTGTTACAGGAGTACCGCAAAGACCGCACCTACACCTATATTTATACCGAAGACCGAAACTATGAGCCCCTTGCCCAAATCACCACCTACAATGGCTCAGATAAAGCACGAGAAATCCTGTATTACCACAACGATCAAATCGGTATCCCGCGAGAGATGACCGATGAGGAAGGCAATATTGTTTGGAGCGGTGACTATAGCGGCTGGGGCAAACTGACCCAAGAAGGTCGTCTGAAACTGGATATACATCAACCCTTCCGTCTGCAGAATCAGCATTATGATGAAGAAACTGGGCTACATTACAACTTCTTCCGCTACTATGATCCGGAGATTGGGCGGTTTACGCAGCAGGATCCGATTGGTTTAATGGGTGGAGGGAATCTTTATGTATTTGCACCTAATAATCAACAATGGATTGACCCTCTTGGCTTAAATTCTCTTGCCCAATGCCTCAATCCTGCGAATACGATACAATGTGCGGAAGCAGGAATGATTTCGGCTCCTCCAGTAACGGCACCAACAACAGTAGGAGGAGTTACAAAAGGAGCTCTTGCAACAGGTACAGGTATAGCAGCGATCTCCATATCGAAAGTAAGTCCTGATGCCATCGCCTTATCAAATGCTCATAATTCTGGTCAAAATTATGGTGGTAATTGCACGCCCAAAGAGCATCGCGCTCTAACTGCCATGAAAATGAGTTTCTGCAATGCTCCACGCAGCTGTCAAAAAAAATCTCTAACTGATCAAAGTGAAATAGCTGTGCGAGAATCATTTGCTTTAGGGTGTGCTCAAATTCGTTCGAAAATAAATAACAAGTGCTTTGCTGGCGGAGACCAAATACATCGTGATGAAGAGAAAGAAGCTTGGGACGTATGGGCAACTTGTCGTGCAAAGTTAAAATTATGAACACAATATTAGATTTTACAGATATAAATAAAATGACAAGAATTATCCAGGAAAAATTTCCTAGTTCTTTTGTATTATATTCATTAAATAATGAAGAAATTCAAAAATTTAATTCCTATGAAATAAATACTATTGAAATCTTCAATAATAAAACTTGGTTGGATATTCTAAAAAATTATAACTATCTGGATTGTAATCAACTAATTGACGGTACTTATCCTTCATTATATCCACCTAGCACTATATTTTGCGATATTCCTTATGATCATTTTATTAAAAAATTTATATTTAATTTTACAGGATTATTCTATATTGGTGCTTTAATAGAAACAAATAATAATCAAGAAAATGGAAACTACTGTTTTACAATTTGCAAGTTTATGGATTTAGGTAGCCTTTATTATAATGAGGATAGGGACAGGTTTACTGAGTTGATTGATTTATACAATGATGAACAGTTATTGATTATATCCAGTTTAATGATTTATCTAGAAAATTTTGTGGATATCTCATTTATTGGTAAAAAATATTGGCACTTTATTCATAATAATTTATAAAACAACAAGTATGGGTTAATTTGAAAACCTAACCTATGAGCTAACTTGTTAGTTTGGTGTGTCTGACTAATCTACTTACCCTTTCTAATTTCCCTACTGATGAAATGAGTAATCGTAGGTTGGATTGATAAACCAACTTTCAAAACGGTCGTCTGAAAAACTTTTAGACGACCTAATTTATGTACTTACAGTAGCACCAACATTTCTACGAAGAAAATGGTTAGTTTGTTATCCAATTCAGTAAGCGTAGGTTGGGTTAAAAACCTAACTTTCACAAAGGTCGTCTGAAAAACTTTCAGACGACCTAAAATACATTCTCTAACACTGAAAAGCAAAGATGTGGCTAATTATCTAGATTACTGCCTATAAAGAATCTCAACGCTACAAGAAAGAACAATAAATGAAAAACTTATTTTATTGGCTATTGACACTTCTTTTCCCCTATTTGATTATATATTTGGCACTCGGAGACACCATTTATCTTTTTCTGAAAGCAGGGTATATCGGATTGCCATATTGCTTCCCCTATATTTTTAAAACAGGCATACTGCAAGGTATATTATTTCTCATATTTTTCTTAGGTTTAATAGTTGTTTTATTTGCCAAAGGATTAAATTTGAGAAAGAAAATCTTAGGGAAAGTATTCGTTTCCACATCCCTATTCTTATGGTTTCTTTTAGGGTTTATATGCCTAGGGATTCATATGTGAATTTATTGAAATGACTGACTCAATTGAAAATTGGAAAGTATCTGCTTCGGGCTATACCTAGGACTTTTAACTACGAAACCTGAGTTTTATTCCAATCTAAATGTTTCTCGAAAAATGTAATTCAGCAGCAACTACATTCCTCAAATACCATTCACAATGCGGGCTGCTGTTCTGGTAATAATGCCTGCAATAAATAGTTTCGATGAGTTATTTGGCTTGTCCTGGCTTAGGCGGCTTTCCCTCATAGTAATCAATCTTGCTTGAATTGAACTTCCCTAATTATCCGTGACAGTCCTTTGATTAAAACAGCAATTCGTCTTTAAAAGGTGCATCCATGAAGAAATTTATTAAATTAGCTTTAATATCTTTAGGCACACTATCTGCAATCATATTTATACCATTAATGATATTAATGTTCAGCTATGATCAACATGATGATAATTATTACAAAACTCCTGATGAGTTTTTAAATTCCAAGTCATTTTCATGGTACATTGATATTTTTCCTAAAAGCAGTAGCAATATATTCTTGAGGACTTTTGTTGAAACAAGTGAAATGATTGTGATTTTTGAAGCAAATACAGCGGATGAAATCCCCCTTTCCCAACTTTATCCTATAACCTCTAAAGGGATAGACTATTTAAAAGACTTCAATCTTCCAACTTCCCAAATACAACCTTTTTTGGATAATGGTAAATTATATTGTTATTTTTATTCAAACAACTCTCCTTATTTGGTCAGTAAATACTATTCAAACAATCCTGATCTAGTACATTATATGTTTACATCACTCCGATCCGAGGAAGCTTTAGAGCTTTGTCCTTCAAATACTGTTAAAACACATTAGATCAATCCTGATTCAAATACCATCTCGGGCTTAGGATTCAAAAAATTATTATATTTTCTAGATATAATAAAATATAAAAAATGAATTTATTGATGTTACTTATTCATGACCCATTTTTTAATTTTATAGAAACGATTTTATAGTAAACATAAATTGAGTTGAAAGCCCAAATCTCAAAAAGGTCGTCTGAAAACCGTTTAAATCCAGTTAAACCGGTTTTCAGACGACCTTTTGTGTTGGAAATCGTGCTTACTTCAATGCTGCCAGACATTCCTTCACCAATGCCGGACCTTTATAAATCATGCCGCTGTACACTTGGACGGCGGTTGCGCCGAGGCGGATTTTTTCTGTGGCGTCCTTGCCGTTCATGATGCCGCCTACGCCGATAATCGGCAGCTTGCCGTCTATGTGTCCCGCCAATGTTTTCAGCACTTGGTTGCTTTTTTCGCGCACGGGCAGACCGCTTAAACCGCCCTGCTCGCCTGCTAGCGGATGGCTGCCGAGGCTTGATTTGTCGATGGTGGTATTGGTGGCGATGATGCCGTCCATTTCGACGGATTTGACAACGTGAGCGATGTCTTCGATTTGTGCTTCATCTAAATCGGGGGCAATTTTGACGGCGAGCGGGACGTATTTTCCGTGCGCGGCGGCAAGCTGCGCCTGTTTATTTTTCAGGGCTTCGAGTAGCGCGCTCAGTTCGTCGCCGCCTTGCAGTGCGCGGAGGTTTTTGGTGTTGGGCGAAGAAATATTAACGGTAATGTAACTTGCGTGTGCGTAGGCTTTTTCGAGGCAGATTAAATAGTCGTCGGCGGCGTTTTCGATGGGGGTTACGGCGTTTTTGCCGATGTTGATGCCCAACACGCCTTGATAACGGCTTTTTTCGATGTTTTGAATCATGGCATCTATGCCGTGGTTGTTGAAGCCCATGCGGTTGATGATGCCTTGGTGTTCGGGAACGCGGAAGAGGCGCGGCTGTGGGTTGCCGGGCTGCGGTTTGGGCGTTACCGTGCCGATTTCGAGGAAGCCGAAGCCGAGCGCGCCCAATGCGTCTATGTATTCGCCGTTTTTGTCGAGTCCGGCAGCAAGACCGACGGGGTTGGGCAGGTTGATGTCCATGAGTTTGACGGGCTTGGTGCGGTTGTCGGAAATCGGAAGTAAACCGAGTTTGTATACTTTGTTGAGCGCGTCGAGGGTGAAATGGTGGGCTTTTTCGGCATCGAGTTTGAACAGCAGGCTGCGGGCTAGGGAATACATGGGATTCTTTCGGATAATTGGCAAACCGCCGTATTTTACCCGAAACTGTTACCTGCCTGCGAAAAGGTCGTCTGAAACCTGATTTCCAGTTTCAGACGACCTTTTCTGTTTTATCCTTGCAAGTGTTTTGTTCAACTCAAGAGCATTTCCTGCATCAGCTTCATGCCCCATTGCCAGCCGCCGAGTGCGCCGTTGAGCGTGCCAGAGTGTGGCGACAGGAGGAGGCGGGCGTTCCACAGGTTTGCCCGTTCTTCCGCCCAGTTGCGCGGCGTGCCGTTTTGTTCAGCGATGACAAGCGCGGTGCGGCAGGGGCAACGGACGCGCCGGAAGGTGTGTATTTTATCGTCGGAGAAGGCTTCGGGGCGCGGCGACACGAGGATGATGTTGACGATTTTTTTCTGCGTCAGGATGTCGGTTTGGTAGAGCCACGCCAGAAAAGCGGATACGCCTGCGCCGTGTGCGACGACGGCGATGTGTTCGCCGCTGATGCCTTCAAACGCTGTTTGAATATTTGCCTGCCATTGGGCGATGCTTTGATTGGTGGAAGCGGCAGCGGTTTGGACGACGGGATAGCTGACCGCCCAGCGGTCTATCCACATTTCTGCTTCGTCCGCGTCGCGTATCAAGAAAAGCGTCAGGTCTTCGAGTTCGAAAGTTCGCATTTCAGACGACCTATTTGAGCAAATCGTTGAGCGTAAAGGTAATCAAGAGCACGGCGGGGACACTTAAAACGGCGCAGGTGGCGAGGCAGATCAGGATGTTGGCAATCAACCGCCAGCCTTTCCAGCCGAAACATTTGGCGGCAATCAGGAGGCAAGGCAGCGAAAACAGCAGCCACACCAACGCCCAAAGCGGATTGGCGCGGGTCATTTCAACCCAGCCGGACATCCGCGCCAGCATGAATATCGTCCACACCAGCATAGGCAATACAAACGCGGCGACCACCCATGCCGCGCCTATGCCGGTTTTACCGTTCACATTCCAATCGTATTTGCCGAAAACTTTATTGGGCAGCATAGTCATACTCCACGACCAAAGGTGCATGGTCGGAAAATTTCTCGTCTTTATAAACATGCGCGGATACCGCTTTGGCGGCGAGTTCGGGCGTAACCATCTGATAGTCGATGCGCCACCCGACATCTTTCGCATACGCCTGCCCGCGGTTGCTCCACCAAGTGTAGCCCGGATTGTCGGGATAGAGCGTGCGCCACATATCCGTCCAGCCGAGCGTATGGATGACTTTGCCTATCCATTCGCGCTCTTCCGGCAGGAAGCCTGAATTTTTCTGATTGCCTTTCCAGTTTTTCAGGTCGATGTTTTGGTGGGCGATGTTCCAGTCTCCGCAGACGACAATGTCGCGCCCTTCCGCTTTCATGGCTTCAAGCATGGGATAGAACGCGTCTAAAAAACGGTATTTCAATTCCTGCCGCTCCGGCGCGCTGGTGCCGCTGGGCAGATAAAGCGAAATCACCGACAACTTGCCGAAATCGCAGCGCACAAACCGCCCTTCCCTGTCGAATTCTTCAATGCCCATACCGATTTGCACATTGTCAGGCGCGCGTTTGCTGTACACCGCTACGCCGCTGTAACCGCGTTTCTCAGCGCAATGCCAATGGCCGTGCATCCCGTGCGGATTCTTCATTTCGTCGGACAAATCGGCTTCCTGCGCTTTGAGTTCCTGCACGCAGACGATGTCCGCGCCCGATGCGGCGATGTATTCGTAAAATCCTTTTTTGTAGGCGGAGCGGATGCCGTTGACGTTGGCAGAGATGATTTTCAGCATAATTTTGTGCTTTGGAATATTAGTTTGAGAAGAAAAACGGATTGTAACCGATATAGAGGAATCGCTACAAAACCGCTCTTTCTTTTCACTGCAACTGCTTGTGAACGCTTCAACATTACCTTTGCGGACCAACCATAAAAATAGGTCGTCTGAAAACGGATAACCAACCCGTTTTCAGACGACCTTTCCCCTTGGGGTGGTTCGACGATTCAAAATTCTGCGCTTTTTTCGTTTTTAAATACTTTCTGCTTGAGTAACAAGGCCCGTAAGATGACCAACTTTACCGTGCCGCTGCTACACATTTGATATTTATGCCGAAAGTCGTGAAATTTTGAGTGTCTGCACCCCTTGTAAAAAAGTAAATGCAACTTTCACTTTTTATTGTTTTTGGCCGGCAAACGTCCCTACGATTTTACCGACCTGATAAACACCGGCTGTCTCTGCGGCTGCGGAACCGAAGAAACCGCCGTGTATTTCTGCCGTCGGGGTGACGGAAGAAAATCTGTTGCCGTTGATATCCGCATCAACGGTGAGCGTTTTGTTGAAATAGCCGAGGCTGCCGCTGACTTTTTTGCTTTCGAAATCGGCAGTCAGACGGCCTGTACCGTATGCCTGCGCCAGAGTACCGCGCACGCTGACGGTCGATACGTCGTAAACCGCCTGTCCGATTTTCGGCATTTCTGCTTCACGGGTAAAATTACCGTTGAAGAAAGCGTAATTGTTTTGCGATTCGGTCTTCACGATGCCGGCAACCGCATCGGGTGTGCTGTGGTGCAGGACGTAATTGCCGCCAAAATTGGCAAGGCGTTTATTCTCCGAACCGCCGACGCTGTCCCGCCAGCCGTTTTTAAAACTCTCGCCTTGTACGGCTGCAAGATCGACCTCTACGCCTTCGACGGTAATCTTGTTCCAATCGGCATGATTGAATGCCACTGCGGAATCAGAAGCATTGGTTCCGCTGAAAAATTGTTTGCCGGATTCCGGTTTTTCCGACTTCGCAGCTACCGGCAATGCGGAAGCTGCGTCTGCCGAGGGCAGGGCTTGGGCAGATTTTGGAGCCTGTGTCGGCGTGGATTGCGTACTGGGGGAAGAGCTGCCGCCACCGCAGGCAGATAAGGCTGCAACACACATCAAAGCAAGATATTTTTTCATAATTTTGTTCTTAAAATTGTTATCTGACGAAGACAGGAACGCATTCTAAGCACAATCAATATGACTTTGTAATAAATATGCCAAACGAGCATTTTTTACGACCAACGGCAATAATAAAGGCCGTCATAAAGCACTCATTTACTTTTCAGACGACCTTCTAACGACCTTTTTATCAGTGTTCAGCTACATTGTTGGCGCAAAGCTTTGTCACGCTCCATCTGCACATTAATCTTATTCACCAAGTCCTTATCCAACAATTGGCTCTCATAATGATCCTGCACCGCATCCAAAGTTTGGATACAGGCGGCTTTGTTGTTTGCCTGACGGTAAGCATCGGCAGCATCGTTGGCGGAGGTCACTGTTTCAATCGGATTGAGGAAATCGCCGCACTGTTTCAGATAATTTTGTTTGATGTCCGCAGCCTGTTCGAATTTTCCTGAACGTAAGGTCGTCTGAAAACGGTTTTCCATCTTTTTGACACCTTGTTGCGAACAAACCTGCGGCAGTTTGTAATACTCCGACGGGAAAGATACGCCCGCGCCGCAATAATTTTCGCAGCCCTCGGCATCCACTTTCACCTCATCCCCCTTGAATTGGAACGATATTTGGCAGCCTTCCCCATCTTTCCAAACCTTATTCTTATCCATTTTGCCTTGCGCGCCACATATATGCCCGCGTTCGTTGGCAGATTCAATATTGAACTGATTGCCGTTGATTTTCAGCCAGTCGTGGGCAATGGGCTGTTTCGTTCTGTACTCCGCGGCAAATGCCACGCTGCCCATACTCATTGCCAAAACCAAACATAAAATCTTTTTCATAGATATTCCTTTTCATTAAACAATACAGCCTGCCTGCAAAAGAGGGCTCCATAGTACCCATACCGATTAGGCAAAGCCAGTTTGCTATAATACTACCATTTTTATTCTCACCGACATCCGCCCGTACCATGCCCCATCCCGACTTCTCCCAAACCCTCTCCAAAGACCGCCATTTCCTACGTTCCGCCTTCAAAAATCCCAACAAATACGGCGGCTTGTCCAAAGTCGAAGAAAAATACCGAAAATCGCACGAAATTTTTTTGAAGCGTTTGGCCGCATTGCCAAAACCCGAGTTCGACAACACTCTGCCCGTTCACGAAAAGCTCGAAGAAATCAAAAAAGCCATTGCTGAAAATCAGATAACGATTATTTGCGGCGAAACCGGTTCGGGCAAAACCACGCAGCTGCCCAAGATTTGTCTGGAACTCGGGCGCGGGGCGGCGGGGCTGATCGGGCATACCCAGCCGCGCCGTTTGGCGGCGCGTTCGGTGGCAGAGCGGATTGCTGAAGAGTTAAAATCAGAAATCGGCAGCGCGGTGGGCTATAAAGTGCGCTTTACCGACCACACATCGCGCGATGCCTGCGTCAAGCTGATGACCGACGGCATCCTGCTGGCGGAAACCCAGACCGACCGTTATCTCGCCACCTACGACACGATTATCATCGACGAAGCGCACGAGCGCAGCCTGAACATCGACTTCCTGCTGGGCTACCTGAAACAACTCCTGCCGCGCCGCCCCGATTTGAAAGTCATCATCACCTCGGCCACGATAGACGCAGAACGCTTCTCCCAACACTTCAACGGCGCGCCCGTACTGGAAGTGAGCGGGCGTACCTACCCCGTCGAAATCCTCTACCGCCCGCTGACCAGCAAAGACGAAGACGACGCGGAAGTAGAGCTGACCGACGCGATTGTCAATGCGGCGGACGAATTGGCGCGGTATGGCGAAGGCGATATTTTGGTGTTCCTGCCGGGCGAACGCGAAATCCGCGAAGCCGCCGAAGCCTTGCGCAAATCCACGCTGCGCCGCAACGACGAAATCCTGCCCCTGTTCGCACGCCTGTCGCACGCCGAACAGCACAAAATCTTCCACCCCACAGGCGCGAAACGCCGCATCGTGTTAGCAACCAACGTCGCCGAAACCTCGCTCACCGTGCCGGGCATCAAATACGTCATCGACACCGGCCTCGCGCGCGTCAAACGCTATTCCGCACGGGCAAAAGTGGAGCAGCTTCATGTAGAAAAAATCTCCCAAGCCGCCGCCCGCCAACGCTCCGGCCGCTGCGGACGCGTCTCCGCAGGCGTGTGTATCCGACTGTTTTCCGAAGAAGATTTCAATAGCCGCACCGAGTTCACCGACCCCGAAATCGTCCGCAGCAACCTGGCCGCCGTCATCCTGCGCATGGCAGCATTGAAACTGGGCGACGTAGCAGCATTCCCATTCCTCGAAGCGCCGGACCAGCGGTATATCAATGACGGGTTTCAGGTGTTGTTGGAATTGGGGGCAGTTAATGAACATAACGGACTGACCAAACTCGGCGAACAAATGGCGCGCCTGCCCATCGACCCGAAAATCGCACGCATTTTGTTAGCGGCGAAGAAACACGACTGCATGGCGGAAATATTGGTGATTGCGTCCGCGCTGTCGATTCAAGACCCGCGCGAGCGGCCGTTGGAAGCGCGCGATGCCGCAGCCAAGGCGCACGAGCGTTTTACCGACAAGCAGTCCGATTTCCTTGCCTATCTGAACATTTGGGACAGCTTCCAGCGCGAGCGCGACAAAGGCTTGTCCAACAAGCAGCTGGTGCAGTGGTGCCGCCAATATTTCCTGTCGCACCTGCGGATGCGCGAGTGGCGCGAGTTGCATCACCAGCTTGCCCAAACCGCGATTGAAATGGGTTTGACCACCAAGGAAGTCGCTTTCAGACGACCTCCCGAAGTCAGGCAGCTCACGTCGTCTGAAAATGCGGGCGATCAAGACCTATCCGCCAAACTCAAACAAAAACAACTGGATAAGAAGCAACACCGCGCTCAAATCCGCGCCGCCAAAGAAGCGGGCTACGAACAAATCCACCGCGCCCTGCTTACCGGCCTCATCGCCAACGTCGGCATGAAATCGCCCGACGGCAACGACTACACCGGCGCGCGCGGCAGCCGCTTCCACCTTTTCCCCGCTTCCGCCCTGTTCAAAGCCAAACCCAAATGGGTGATGGCGGCAGAACTCGTTGAAACGACAAAACTTTATGCCCGCGACGTGGCCGCCATCCAACCCGAATGGATCGAGCAGGAAGCGCCGCACCTCGTCCGCTACCACTATTTCGAGCCGCACTGGGAACAAAAACGCGGCGAAGTCATCGCCAGCGAACGGGTAACGCTCTACGGCCTGACCGTCCTGCCGCGCCGCCCCGTGTCCTACGGCAGAATCGCCCCCGAAGAAGCGCGCGAAATCTTTATCCGCAGCGCGTTGGTGGCGCAGGAATGCGATTTGAAAGCGGACTTTTTTGTCCACAACAAAAAGCTGATTAAGGAAATTAGTGAGTTGGAACACAAATCGCGTCGGCAGGATGTACTGGTCGATGACGAAGCGCTGTTCGCGTTTTATCACGAACGGCTGCCCGATTTTTATACGGCGGACGCGGTTTCAGACGGCCTGCATCCTACAAATCCGCAGCAAACTACCCCCTCCCCCGTGGGGGAGGGCTGGGGAGAGGGCAAAACAGTTGCCGCACAAACCAACTTTTCCGCAACCGCAGCAAGCCCTCTCCCTAACCCTCTCCCACAGGAGAGGGAACAGAGTGCCGCAGCTTCAACGGTTTCAGGCAGCCTGCACAACGTAGGGTGTGTGGCGCAAGCCACGCACGCGGATTCCAAAGATACGGGCAACCGCGTGCGTGAACCGAGTTCACCCACCCTACAAAACATTTCAGACGACCCCAAACCCAAAAAGCAGCCTGCACCCCCAAAAGGCCGTCTGAAACCCCTCCCCCTCGCCGACATCCGCACCTTCCAAGCCTGGCTCAAAACCGCCGAGCGCGACAACCCGCGCCTGCTGTTCCTCAACCGCGACGACCTCATGCAGCACGCCGCCGCGCACATCACCGAAGAACAATTCCCAAAACACTGGCAAACCGCAGACGGCAAATTCAAACTCAGCTACCGCTTCGAGCCGCACCACCCGCTCGACGGCGTTACCCTCACCCTGCCGCTCACCGTGCTCAACCGCATCAGCCCCGCCGCCCTCGAATGGCTCGTGCCCGGCATGATACGCGAAAAAATCCAGCTACAAATCAAAGCACTGCCCAAACAAATCCGCCGCATCTGCGTACCCGTGCCCGAATTCATCACCCAATTTTTAAGCCAAAACCCCGACCGCAACGCCCCCATCCTGCCCCAACTCGCCCAAGCCATCGCCAAAACCGCAGGCGACATCCGCATACTCGAGCAAATCAACCAAGACGAATGGGCCGCGTTCAGGCTACCCGAACACTGCTATTTCAACCTCCGCATCATCGACGACGGCGGACAAGAATTAGCCATGGGGCGCGATTTAATCCAAATCCAACAACAGCTTGGCAAAGCCGCCGCCACCACCTTCCGCGACAACACCCAAGAATTCGAGCGCGACAACGTTACCGCATGGGACATCGGCACCCTGCCCGAATCCATCAAATTCGCACGCGGCAAACAACAGCTCACCGGCTACCTCGGCCTGCAAAAAGAAAAAGACGGCCGCATCGCCCTGCGCCTGTTCGACACGTCTGCCGCCGCCGAACAAGCCCACAGGCTAGGCGTGATCGAACTCATGAAACTACAACTAAAAGAACAAGTTAAAGACCTGAACAAAGGCATCCAAGGCTTCACCCAAGCCGCCATGCTGCTCAAACACATCAACGCCGACACCCTGCGCGACGACCTCACCCAAGCCGTCTGCGACCGCGCCTTTATCGGCGAAGACGAGCTGCCGCGCAACGAAAAAGCCTTCAAAGAACAAATCAAACGCGCCCGCAGCCGCCTGCCCGCCGTCAAAGAAGCCCTCAGCCGCTACCTGCAGGAAACCGCCGCCGCCTACGCCGAACTCAACGGCAAACTCGGCAAACACCCGCTCACCCACCTCATGCGCCAACGCCTGCAAACCCTGCTCGCCGCCGGCTTCGCCACCCGCACCCCGTGGGCACAATGGCCGCGCCTCCCCATCTACCTCAAAGCCATGACCCTGCGCCTCGAAAAATACAGCGGCAACCCCGCCCGCGACGCAGCCCGCGAAGCCGATATTCAAGAGCTGGAACAAATGTGGCAGGAAAAAACCGACGGCTTGGTAAAACAAGGACAACCCATTTCAGACGACCTCGCCGCGTTTAAATGGATGATTGAAGAATTGAGAGTGTCGCTGTTCGCGCAGGAGTTGAAGACACCGTATCCGGTGTCGGTGAAGAGATTGTTGAAGGTGTGGGAAGGGTTGAATAAATAGTACGCAAAACCCTTTTTAAGCCACTTGAAATGTATGTTAGACTCAGTTTCATTTATATTTATTTTTGGAAATAACATGGATACTACTAATCAACAAAAAACTAAACGTAAAAAACGTTCAACGTATGAAACAAATACAAACAAACCTGATCCATTTTTAGAAAATAGACATTTTCATATTCTAAATGCTAACAATGGCAATGGGAAAACCACCTACTTAAGTAGTATAGCAAGGCATGAATTAAGGAATCTTAATTTAGATAATTGTAAATATTCAAATTTGATTTGCCTATCAGGAACTGCTTTTGACAAATTTGATAAATATACAACTTTTATAAAATACTTGAACAGTGTGGGTAAAAAAAATACTTTTTACTATTATACAGGCTATACCTCAAATAATAATATGTCTAGTCTTCAAATCCCTTTTAGGATCTTGTTTGAGGTTTTAAACAATCATTTAGAGAAAAATAAAGTTTACGATTTTAAACTACGAGAAGATTTTATAGCTAATAAACTTGCGGAGTTAGGATTTAATACTATTTTTACAGTTGAATTACAGAAAGCCGAGAGTACGCAAGGAAAGAAAGCAACAGAACAGGAAGTTGAAATAAACTTAAACAAAAATGGCATCAGAGAAATTATAAATTTTCTAAAAAACAATAAACTAGAGATTAAAGATATAATTTTTCAAAAACAAAAAAGTGGCAGAAAATTTTCAATTTATGAATTAAGCTCTGGAGAATACACTTTTTTACGAGCCCTATTTGTTTTAAGTCTGGCTATGCAGAAAAACTCTTTAGTAATCTATGATGAACCAGAGAATAGTTTACACCCAGAATGGCAATCACGATTAATTAAATACATAATTGAAATAGTTAATAAATTTGGAAATGGTGCTACTATTTTAATAGCAACTCATTCACCCTTAATTACAGCAAGTTTTTCAAATAAAAATGTAAAAGTTTCAGAGCATAATACAAATAATCCATTTAACTTTAAATGGATAGATTATAAATATTATGGCTGGTCTGCAAATTTAGTTTTAACAGAGCAATTTGATTTACAGTCAGCAAGGCCGACCGAATTCACTGACAAATTCAACGAAATATTAGAATATTATATTAAGAATGACTGGATTAATTTAGAAAATGCTATTAATTCTTTAGAGAGAAATGAGAACTTTTGTTTATCCAACAAAGATAATTTAAACTCTACTTATGAAGCAATAAAAAATGAATTACTTAAACATAAAGGTCATATTGAATGAATAAAGCTGATTTTGAACATTGTTATGGAAGGTCTTGTTTTTTAGAAAATGAGGAGAATGATGATTTAAAGAAAGTAATCCAAAATCATAAACAAGCAATCCAAAAGGTCTATTTTAAAAATCAAACACTACGATGGGTAACTAGTACTGTTAAACAATTGAGGGAAGATATAAAAAATATTTTAATAGAGCGGCAAAAAAATGGAGATGGTTTTCCAACTTGCCCATATTGCCGGCAAGCAATACGAAAAAAAGATGGAAAGAAGGGAGGGGCAGGAGTAATTGATCATATTCTTCCTAAAAGCAAGTATATTAATTTAATCTTTTCACCATACAATCTTATCCTTGCGTGTGAAAATTGTAATTCAATTTTAGCAAAAGGCAATAAGGATTTATTAGATAATACAGTATTATTTGATGAAGATATGTTTATTAAATTAGATAATAGAAAAGAAAATATACAACTATACTCTAATAATCAAGAAGTTTTTTTTAATAAAATCATTTCTTCTTGTACGTTAAAACCTAGAAGTGGGACATATTTATGGGTTCACCCTTATTATGATGAATATTTTGATTGTATAAAAATTGTTGCTTATGGTAATACTCTTTTGTATTCAGCAAATGAAAATGCATCGGATGAACAACAGAGGAAAGCCATTAAAATGATTACTGAACTGGGACTCTATGAAGGAGAAAGAAATGTAACAACTACGCAAGTAGATATTAATGCAATCAGTGGCAGTCACATACCTACTATAAGTGATTTGGAGTAGCCAACTATTACCTGTATACATACTTCCAGCAAGCCACAGCAAAACAAACCTGCATCCAGCTAAGTGCGTTCCTTCAGACATGGCGCGCTATCTTTCTAAAACTACTTCCCTTTCCAACCAAACCAAAGGTCGTCTGAACCCCATTTTCAGACGACCTTTTACCTCTTTGCAAAGCAAATCTTCCCGCCACCCTCTCCCCAAACGTTGCCCGAACCAGTAAACTTCTCATGTTTCAACAACTTCTTGGAAGCAAACCATGTCCGGTATCTACCTACCCCGCCTATTTCCGCCCCATATCGCCGAACGCGGACTGCTGTATTTTCAGCAGGGCAAGGTTCGCGATGTCCAAAAAACTTCCGCGGGGCGTTATCGGGCGGAGGTGTGCGGTTCGGAAAACTATTCGGTATGGCTGAAGCTGGATAGTGATTTGTACATTAAGGACGGGGGCTGCGATTGTCCTTATGGCTGGGCGTGCAAGCATATGGCGGCGTTATGGTATGCGGTGCGCGCTCAAACGCCGGACGGGCAGCCTGACGAATCTGAAGCGCAGCAGCCTAAAAAGGGTGGCAATCCGTATCGGCAGCAGCTCTCTCAAATCTTTTCCCGAACCCGATATTATGATTATTACGAAGCCGCCGACTTGGGCTTCAGGTTGCAAAACTGGTTGGAAGATGTGGCGCAGGAGGGGCCGGCGGCGTTGCAGCAGGCTTTGCCTCTGTTGATACCACGTTTGCAGGATGCTTTTGAAAAGGCGGACGATTCGGACGGTATGTTGGGCGATGCCATGTATATGGCAATCGACCTGCTGGAAGAGGCGGTCATGGAAAATGTCACTAAGCGTTTGATCAATTTTTTAGACAAATGCTTGGACGACAGCCGCTATTTTGATTTCTCGGAGGCAGGCAATAAAATCTACCAAATCCGCGCCCGAATCTGGCGGCTGCGCGGCGAATGGCAGGCGTGGCAAGATTATGTGGCTAAACGTTTGGCTGTTACCGAGTCGGGCTGGGAACATGAATTTTGGGCGCTCGAAGGCTGGCAGGTTTTGCAGGCGAAAGGCGATACTGCTGCCGCGCAGGATTTTTTCAGACGACATCTGCGCCTGCCGAAATTCAGACAAATTGCGGTAGAACAAGCAGTTGGGCAGCAAGATTGGGCGGAAGCGGAACGCCTCTTGCGCGAAGGCATCAGCATTGCCGAAGATGAAGGAACACTCGGCACAGCGCACAAATGGAAGCTGCAACTTTTTGATGTATTGAAGGAAACCGGTAAAAATGTACGCGAAATCGCAGCGGATTTGGCGTTTTCCACCAGCCTTTCATTGCCGCATTACGAGGCGTGGAAAGCCACGTTTTCCGCCGCCGAATGGCCGCACGAATTCAACCGCCTGCTTGCGCGCTTGTCGGGTCAATATTCGCTGCGGGCTGAAATATTGGAGCATGAACAGGAATTCGACCTGTTGCTCGCCCTATTGCAGCAACATCTTTCGTTGTACATGATGGAACGTTTTGCCCCGTCTTTTCCCGAGCCGTATCACGACCAAATCGTAGCTTGCTACCTGAAAATCTTTGCGGCTGAAATCAATAAGGCAAGCAACCGTAAGCAATACCGCCAGCTCTTCAACCAATTAAAGATCCTCCGCCGCCAATATTCCGCACAACGGCAGGCAATGGAAGACTTCGCCGACGAAATCAGGGAACGATATAGCGACAAACCGCGCCGGCCTGCGCTGTTGGAAGAGTTGGATCGGGCGGGGTTTTAGGGTGCGGGCTGTCTAATTTGGCAACGTCTCACATTCACACACCAGCAAATCACACAAACTTGGAATCTGCGTGCAGCCTTTCTAAACTCCCCCTTCCCTACCAAACCAAAGGTCGTCTGAAATCCGTTTTCAGACGACCTTTACGTCCGTAGGCAATGCTTTCCCGTATACCGCGCTCCAATCAGTTAAATCATGTATAGTGGATTAAATTTAAATCAGGACAAGG
>NZ_KV821548.1:0-5540 GCF_001815675.1 Neisseria sp. HMSC065D04 | reverse complement strand
GCCGTACTGGTTTAAAGTTAATCCACTATACACAACACTTTCCCGCCTATCTGCACACCTTTCCTGCTTTCAGACGACCTTTTGTCATTTTGTAAAGCAAGGATAAGAAAATTATGAAAGAATACCTGTTTGGCTTAATTGCCCTTGCTGCCTGACATGAAGAGGGTTACTCTTCTGCATAATTTTGATTTCATTACCCGGTCGGGGTTAAACGTAAAGGAACTTTGATGAAAAAATACCTCATGCTATTTGCTCTTTTCGCCGCTGCCGGCGCTCAGGCAAAAGAATTTTTCCGTGTGACCGATCTGCCCGACGGCTGGCAGGCGCATATTTCTGTCGAGGGCTGCAAAGACAATCATTGCGGCGGCAAAGGCGCGGTGTTTTTGTATCACCCTAAGAAGGAAACCACAAATGTTTTTAAGAGTGACGACCTGATATTTGAACGCGGCGAAGGCAGCAAAATCTCTGCGGCAAAAAGCCCTTTGATTATGAAAGACTTCACCTTTGACGGACGCAAGGATATTGCCGTTGCAACCGGCAATAAAGGCCCTAAAAACTCTCCTACATACGACATCTACGAGCAAGGCGAGTATGGTGATTTTAGCCAAAGTTATTCACTGACTGAATTGACCAAGAATTACATGGGGATGTTCCGCGTCGACAACAAACAAAAAGCCCTGATTGTGACGAATGAAGTCGACTGCTGCACCCGTATCGAAGAACGCTACCGTTACAACCACGATGAGTATAGTCTGGTGCCGTTCTACTCCCGTTCAGTCGATACCTCTGACGAGGACAAGGTCGTGGTAACTGAAACCCGAACCGACCGTCGTGGCAACGAGAAAACCACTACCCGAACCTACACCCCCGCACAATGGCAGCGTCTGAATAAATAATCCGGTCAGACCGGATATGAATCCGCCACATAGCTGGCGGATAATGCAAACGCAAAGGTCGTCTGAAAACTTGAGATTCAGGTTTTCAGACGACCTTTATCATAGAAAAAAGCCCGCAAATCCCTTACAATACGCCCCTAAAATTTTGAAAGAACACAAGAATCATGGAAGCCGAAGTAATCAACCAGCTCAACAACACCCTGAACGATTTGGAAAAGCGCAGCGAAGACATCCGCGTCTATATGGACTATCAGGGCAAGAAAGACCGATTGGAAGAAGTCATCGGCCTTTCCGAAGACCCTGAGCTGTGGAATGACCCCAAACGCGCCCAAGAAATCGGCAAAGAGCGCAAAATCCTCGAAGGCATCGTGTTGACGCTCGACAACATCGCGTCGGGCATCGAAGACAACCGAATGCTGATTGAAATGACCGTCGAAGAAAACGACGAAGAAGGTTTCGCCGCCGTGCAAGAAGACGTGGCGGGACTGGAAAAACAGATGGCGGATTTGGAGTTCAAACGGATGTTCAACCAGCCCGCCGACCCGAACAACTGCTTTATCGACATCACCGCAGGCGCGGGCGGTACGGAAGCAGAAGACTGGGCGGGTATGCTGTTCCGCATGTACAGCCGCTACGCCGAGCGCAAAGGCTTCAAAATCGAAATCCTCGAAGAAGACGACGGCGAAATCGCGGGCATCAACCGCGCCACCATCCGAGTTGAAGGCGAATACGCCTACGGCTTGCTGCGCACGGAAACCGGCGTTCACCGCTTGGTACGTTACTCGCCGTTTGACTCGAACAACAAACGCCACACCTCGTTTGCCTCCGTGTTCGTCTATCCCGAAATCGACGATTCCATCGAAATCGAAATCAACCCCGCCGATTTGCGAATCGACACCTATCGCGCATCGGGCGCGGGCGGTCAGCACATCAACAAAACCGACTCTGCCGTGCGTATTACCCACGAGCCGACAGGGATTGTGGTGCAATGTCAAAACGACCGTTCGCAACACGCCAACAAAGCCGCTGCGATGGAAATGTTGAAATCCAAACTGTATGAATTGGAAATGCGCAAACGCAACGAAGAGAAACAAGCGTTGGAAGAAGGCAAGTCCGATGTGGGTTGGGGCAGCCAAATCCGTTCGTACGTCTTGGACTCCTCACGCATCAAAGACTTGCGCACGGGCTACGAAGTCGGCAACACCAAAGCCGTATTGGACGGCGATTTGGACGGTTTCATCGAAGCCAGCCTGAAACAGGGCGTGTAAACCTCAAAATATCAAAAGGTCGTCTGAAAACCAGAGATTTCGGTTTTCAGACGACCTTTTTGTTTTCTCAGTTCGCTTTCAGCCTGGCTTATTTACATTTTTCTTTAGCCGCATTGACGGCGGCGGTCAGGCTTTTTTCGTTGACTTCGCCGGTGATGGTTTGTTTGTAGCCGCATTTCGGGGCTTCGACGACGGTGAACGGCAATACGCCGACGTTGTTGCCGTAAGACTTCATGAAATTGCGGCTGTCTGCGCCAGTATAGCGCCAAACATGATAGCTGACGGGGGTTTGTTTCAGGAATTTGCCGATGTTGTCGGAAGTATCCAACGCGATACCGACCATATCGACGCTGCCTTTTTTCTGCGCTTTGTACCATGTGGACATGGCGGGCATTTCCTTACGGCACGGACCGCACCAGGTCGCCCACAGGTTCACCACGCGCACAGGCGCTTTGAGCGATTGCAGGCTTTGCGGTTTGTTGTCGTTCCAGCCTGCCAGCGGGTCGGCGGCAAACGCAGGGGCAGACAGGGCGGCGGTCATCAAAACAGAGGCAAGCAATAATTTTTTCATAAGTTCCATCCTTTGCATCAATCAGATGAACGCATTGTAACCCCTTTCAGCGTGCTGTCTATGGAGAAAATGAAGATGTTGGATTTTAGCGGTAAAAAATGACGATTATTGGGTGATAAGTTGAGGAAATCGCCAAGGCAGCCGATAATAAAGCCCATCAGCAAAATCTAAAAACATCGGAGAACCCTATGTCGTCTGAATTCACGCTCTACCACAATCCCCGTTGCAGCAAATCGCGCGCCGCTTTCGACCTGTTCGAAGCGCGCGGCATCAAAGCCGAAGTCGTCAAATACCTCGACACTCCGCCCGATTTGGCAACGCTGCAAGACATCTTTGCCAAGCTGGGCTTGGAATCCGTACGCGGCATGATGCGCGTCAAAGACGACTTGTACAAAGAACTCGGTTTGGACAATCCCGACCTCGACAACCAAGCCTTGCTCGAAGCCATCGCCACCCACCCTGCCCTGCTCGAACGCCCCATCCTGACCACACAGGACAAAGCCGCCATCGGCAGACCGCTCGAAAACATCGAAGCCCTGTTGGACTGAAGCGCGGGAAGGCCGTCCCTACATGATTTCCCTGTTCCGCAGCCGCAACGGCTTGCGCTACTACCTCTTTCGCGGCATAGGCCTGAGTATCCTGTTGGTACTCGGCATATTCGGCGAGGGCGCATGGCAGGTGTACCACACCGGCTCGCAGCCGCTGCCGCGTCATGTCCGCGCCGATGCCGCCCTCGTGCTCGGCGCCGCCGCGTGGGACAAACGGCCTTCGCCCATCTTCCGCGAACGCATCAACCACGCCATCACCCTCTACCAAAGCCACCGTGTCGAAAAAATCGTTTTCACCGGCGGAACACCCAAAAAAGGCTACATGACCGAAGCCGAAGTCGGTCGTCGCTACGCCCTCAAACAAGGCATACCTGCGCACAACATCCTCTTTGAAAACACCTCGCGCAACACCTACGAAAACATCCGCAATATCCGCCCGATATTGCGCGCCGAGGGCATCGGAAGCATCATCATCGTCAGCGACCCCTACCACCTCGCCCGCGCCCTCGAAATCGCCTCCGACCTCGACATCGAAGCCTACATCTCCGCCACGCCGACCACGCGGTTCGACCAAAGCAAGGAAAAAAACAAATTCCTGCTTCAAGAAAGCTACGCCCTCTTCCTCTACCGCATCGGCAAATGGAGCGAAAACTTTTGGGACTGGCTGACGATGAGTAAAACAGAAGACGAATAAAGGAAAAAAGGTCGTCTGAAAACCGAATTTTCAGGTTTCAGACGACCTTTCATTGTCCGATTCCGTCTAAAAACAGTAAAATACCCGTTTTAAAAGATTCTGGAGCCATCATGACCGTTAAAACCCGTTTCGCCCCCAGCCCCACCGGCTACCTGCACATCGGCGGCGTGCGCACCGCCTTGTTTTCATGGGCGTTTGCCCGCCATCACAAAGGTGAGTTCCTATTGCGTATCGAAGACACCGACTTGGCGCGTTCCACCGCCGAATCCGTCAACATCATCCTCGACGGCATGAAATGGGTCGGTCTCGATTACGACAACGCCGACAACGTCGTGTACCAAACCCGCCGCTTCGACCGCTACAAAGAAGTCATCGCCGAACTCTTGGAAAAAGGCGCCGCCTACTACTGCTATTGCAGCAAAGAAGAGCTGGAAGCCATGCGCGAGAAAGCCGAAAAAGAAGGCACGGCAACTTACGACCGCCGCTGGCGCCCCGAAGCAGGCAAAACCCTGCCCGAAATCCCTGCCGACGTACAACCCGTCGTCCGTTTCAAAACGCCTTTAGACGGCGTTACTAAGTGGACGGATTTGGTCAAAGGCGAAATCTCCATTCCCAACGAAGCACTCGACGACCTGATTATCGCCCGCGCCGACAGTACGCCTACCTACAACTTCTGCGTCGTCGTGGACGACTACGACATGGGCGTTACCCACGTTATCCGCGGCGACGACCATGTGAACAACACCCCGAAACAAATCAACATCTTAAAAGCCATCGGCGCGAATCTGCCCGAATACGGCCACCTGCCCATGATTCTCAACGAACAAGGCAAAAAAATCTCCAAACGCAGCGGCGATACCGTCGCCATCACCGATTTCGGCGCGATGGGCATTCTGCCCGAAGCCATGCTCAACTATCTGGCGCGTTTGGGCTGGGCGCACGGCGACGACGAGTTCTTCACGATGGAACAATTCATCGAATGGTTTGATTTGAAAGACGTTTCCCCATCTCCAAGCCGCATGGACTTGAAAAAGCTCTACTGGATTAACGGCGAACACATCAAAATCACGCCCAACGAAAAACTCGCCGAACTCGTCAAACCCCGCCTTGCCCTGCGCGACATTTACGACACGGCAAAACCCGCGTTGGAAGACGTGTTGGCACTGGTCAAAGACCGCGCCCAAGACCTGAACACGCTCGCCGACGAGTGCCTCTACTTCTACGTCAAACAAACGCCCGCCGAAGCGGACGTGCAGAAACATTGGGACGACGAAGCCGCCGCCCGTATGCTGCGCTTTGCCGAACGCCTTGAAGGGCTGGAAGAATGGAACGCCGAAGCCATCCACGACCTGTTCAAACCCTTCTGCGACGAAGAAGGCATCAAAATGGGCAAACTCGGCATGCCCCTGCGCCTCGCCGTCTGCGGCACGGCAAAAACCCCCAGCGTTGATGCCGTGTTGGCATTAATCGGTAAGGAAGAAGTGTTGAAACGGATTCGTTCTTAAAAAGTTGAAAAGGTCGTCTGAAAATTTTCAGACGACCTGAGACCTTTGCAAAATTCCC
>NZ_KV821547.1:0-212 GCF_001815675.1 Neisseria sp. HMSC065D04 | reverse complement strand
ATGCCGTAACGGCAACCTTATACGGCTTACCCTTGGACAGCAGGCGTTGGTAGAAATCCCGAATAAGCGGTTCAAAACGTGTCGCTACCACGGTAGCCATATACAGTGCCTTACGCACCGCAGACCTTCCGCCAAAGCAGCGGCTTTTGAATTTGGTTTCCCGCTCTCCCTCGGGTGCGGGGCAATACCGACCAAACTCGCTATCCGTTTGT
>NZ_KV821546.1:13785-14299 GCF_001815675.1 Neisseria sp. HMSC065D04 | reverse complement strand
GTTTTCAGACGACCTCGTTTTTATTCGCAACCTGTCCCTCTCCCGTCTGGTGGGAGAGGGCTGGGGAGAGGGTGGCTCTACGGTTCGCACGAATTTTATTACCTAAAATCGCAAAGCCACCCCCATCCTAACCTTCCCCCGCCGGACGGGGGAAGGGACAGGTTGCGGTTGCTGCAATGAGTAGCGTGGACTTTGCCCGCGAGATAAATGCCGGAATGGATGTCCATTCGGCTGTTGTCTGATTTGGATTTTCAGGTGGTAGATTTCGTGGGCAAAGCCTACGCTACTTGAGTTATCCCAAGCCTGTATTGATTGAATAAACGAGGTCATCTGAAAAAATCGGGAACGAGTTTCTCCAAAACTCAAATCCCAAAGTTTTCAGACGACCTCGTTTTTATCTGCAACCTGCCCCCTCTCCCGTCTGGCGGGAGAGGGCCGGGGAGAGGGTGGTTCTATGGGTTGTACGAATTTGATTTTATTACCTAAAGTCGCAAAGCCACCCCCATCCTAACCT
>NZ_KV821546.1:12078-13685 GCF_001815675.1 Neisseria sp. HMSC065D04 | reverse complement strand
GGATTTTCAGGTGGTAGATTTCGTGGGCAAAGCCCACGCTACGGACTCATTGTCGGCGGTGCGATGCCCGACAGACGACCTTCTATATCATTACTTAGGGAAGGGAACAGCCTTCAGACATCAAAATCTTACATTCTGTTGCTCCTCTTGCCCTACAGTTTTGTAAAGCCAGTTGCTCGACAGTACCTTGAGTTCCTCCTGCTTCAGCAAGAACAAATTTGTTTTTTATTTTACCTTGAGCAACAGCCAAACAGCCGTTTCTAATCCATTTTGTAGGCTTGCAAGGTGTATTTCGACTGCCCTGTTGACATCTCTTCACAGCTTCTCTTTGCGCTTCCGCTAGAGAGTCATGATTTAAAGAGCCAGCAATATGTCCCGCTTTCTGACTATAAGCCAAAGCCCCGAATTTTGGAGGTATGACCACATCGTGATAGATGATTTTTTTAGGAGGAGGGGCGGTATTGCCTGATTGAGGGGGAATGTTATATAGAATTTCCCGTCCCGAACCGTCGATAATGCGGCAGGTTCCGGTCGATGGCTGGTATTCTCCGCCGCAACCGTTGGCGTAGGCATTGAAACTTGCCAATCCCAATAATATAAAAAACAGTTTTTTCATTGCATCATCTTCCTTTAAATACCAATCACGGGAGAGCACATACTTCAGGCTGAATAATTCTACAGTCTACCCCTCCCCTATCTTGGCAATTTTTTAAAGCTGTCTGCTCTACAGTTCCCTGATTACCTCCTGCTTGAGTTACAAGAAATCTGTTCTTAACCTTTCCTTCTGCTGCTGCGAGACAGCCGTTTCTGACCCAGACAATGACTTTACACGGCGTATTGCGGCTGCTTTTTTGACACCGTTTGACTGCTTCCTGTTTTGCTGCGTCTAGAGAATTTTGATTTACAGCACCTGCAAGAATTCCTGCTTTCTGACTGTAAGCCAAAGCCCCGAATTTTGGAGGGATGACCACATCGTGATAGATGATTTTCTTAGGAGGAGGGGCGGTATTACCCGAAGAGCAGTTGGGATTGTACCCATAGCTGCATAATGCGGGGTCATTCTGTAAAGCCCCGTTTGTCACATCATATGTCGGATTGGCAATAGAAATATTTGAAACCATTAATCCGAATATCATCAAAAACAGTTTTTTCATTGCATCATCTTCCTTATTTTTCTTCAGGTTTTCGGGTTCGTCTGATTAAGACGGTCGCCGGACGGTTATCGTCGGCGTAGGGTTGGTTTGGCATAAAGCTTGAAACGGGTTTTCAGACGACCTGTAGCGTGGGCTTTGCCCGCGAGATAAATGCCGAAATGGATGCCCATTCAGCTGTTGTCTGATTTGGATTTTTAGATAGCAGATTTCGTGGGCAAAGCCCACGCTACTTGGGTTATCCCAAGCCTGTATTGATTGAATAAACGAGGTCGTCTGAAAAATTGGGAGCGAGTTTCTCCAAAACTCAAATCTCAGAGTTTTCAGACGACCTCGTTTTTATCGGCAACCTGTCCCCTCTCCCGTCCGGCGGGAGAGGGCCGGGGAGAGGGTGGTTCTGCGGATTGCACGAATTTGATTTGACCTAAAGTCGCAAAGCCACCCCCATCCTAACCT
>NZ_KV821546.1:0-11978 GCF_001815675.1 Neisseria sp. HMSC065D04 | reverse complement strand
CTAACCTTCCCCCGCCGGACGGGGGAAGGGACAGATTGCTGTTGCTGCAACGAGTTGCGCTGGGCGGTTTACTGCTTTATTTCTTATCCCCTTTTTCAGGACGCACCCAGCCTTCGATCACGGTTTGGCGGGCGCGGGCGAGGGCGAGTTTGTTGTCTTCGACGTTTTTGGTAATCGTGCTGCCTGCGCCGGTTGTAACTTTGTTGCCGAGTTTGACGGGGGCGACTAAGACGCAGTTGGAGCCGATGCGGACTTCGTCGCCGATGACGGTTTTGTATTTGTTCACGCCGTCGTAGTTGGCGATGATCGTGCCTGCGCCGAAGTTGGTTTTGCTGCCGACTTCGGCGTCGCCGATATAGGTGAGGTGGTTGGCTTTGGTGCCTTTGCCGATGGCGGCGTTTTTGATTTCGACGAAGTTGCCGACGTGTACGTCGTCTGAAAGGCGGGCTTGCGGACGCAGGCGGGCGTAGGGGCCGATTTGGTTGTTTTGTCCGACTTCGCAGTCTTCGAGATGGGAGAAGGGGGCGATTTTGCTGTTTGCGCCGATTTTGGCGTTTTTGATGACGCAGTTTGCGCCGATTTCGACGTTGTCGCCGATTTCGATGTCGCCTTCGAGGACGACGTTGACGTCAATCACGACGTCTTGTCCGTGTTTCAGACGACCCCTTAAGTCGAAGCGGGCGGGGTCGCGCAGGGTGACGCCTGCTTTGAGCAAGGCTTGCGCCTGTTCGGTTTGGAAGATGCGTTCGAGTTCGGCGAGCTGGAGTTTGTTGTTTACGCCGGCGGCGAGGTGGGAGGCGCGCACTTGGACGGGATGGACTTTGATGCCGTCGGCAACGGCTTTGGCGATGAGGTCGGTCAGGTAGTATTCGCCTTGGGCGTTGTTGCTGGAGAGGCTGTCCAGCCAGTTTTCCAGTTTGGCGTTGGGCAGGACGAGGATGCCTGTGTTGATTTCGCGGACGGCTTTTTGGGTGGCGTCGGCATCTTTTTCTTCAACGATGGCGGTTACGCTGCCTTGGCTGTCGCGGATGATGCGGCCCAAGCCTGTCGGGTCGGCGGGAACGTCGGTTAACAGGCCGACTTCGCTGCCTGCGGCTTCGAGCAGGGTTTCGAGGGTGGCGGTGTCAATCAGGGGGACGTCGCCGTACAGCACCAGCGTGCGGCCTTCGGCGGCAAGGTGCGGCAGGGTGGTTTTGACGGCGTGGCCGGTGCCAAGCTGTTCGGTTTGCTCGACCCAAACGACGTCGCGTTTGACGGTGTCCAAAACTTGGTCTTTGCCGTGTCCGATGACGACGCAGATGTTTTGCGGATGGAGCGCGGCGGCGGTATCGATAACGCGCTCGACCATGGGCTTGCCGCCGATGCGGTGCAGCACTTTGGGCATTTTGGAATACATGCGCGTGCCTTTGCCGGCGGCGAGGATGACGATGTTGAGGGGTGTGGCGGACATGATGGGCTTTCTCGAATGCAATGTTGATGAAGGGGGTATTTGGGGGTCGTCTGAACGGGGTTTTGGGGTTCAGACGACCTTTTTATTTGGGTTTGGTGTGCGGACGTGGGGGTTATGGTTTATTGGGTTTGGGGTTCCAGCGGTACGAGTCGGCATGGCTGCCGTGTTCCAAGCGGTCGAGTGTGGTCGGTTTCAGGGGCGTGCGCGCGGATGTGTCGGCGGGACGGCTGTCGAAGTCGTAGCGGTCTGTGGTGCAGCCGCTCAGGATGGCGGCGGTAACGAAAATCAGGGCGAGGGAACGCATGGTTTTCTCCTTTTTGAAAGACGGCAGATAGGGGACGAACGGGATGGCGGTTATGTTTGAGGTCGTCTGAAACGGAAAAAACGGTTTCAGACGACCTCTGCGGGCGGGTTATTCTTCGGTTTGCGTTTCGGGCGCGGCTTGTCCGGCGCCTTGGGGTTTGTTCCATGTTGTGCCGCGTACGTTTTCTTGGTCGCCGTGCAGCGGTTTGAGGGTGCGGCGTTCGGGGCGGTATTGGTTGTAACGCATATCGCGGGAGTAGGTGCCGTCTTCGTAATAGATGCGCGTGCCTTTTTCGTATTTGGGGCGCAGGGAGGTGTGGCCGGATTCGTTTTGGTAGGTTTCCCAAGTACAGCCGGTCAGGGCGGCTGCGGCGGCGAGGATGAGGGCGGTGTATCGCATGATGGTTGTCCTTGTGGTCGGGCGGATTGGTGCCGTTGTTCAAACCCGATATTGTAAAGGTTTCAGACGAGTGCCGACAATTTTTCGGCACATTCGGCGAGCGCCTGCATATCTTTTGCAACGGCGTCGGTAAAGGGCAGGGGATGGGCTTTGCTGCCGAACCATACGGTTTTCATGCCCAGCTCTTTGGCTTGGTGCAGGTTGTCCGCGCTGTCGTCGATCATGATGCACTGTCCGGGCGCAGCGTCAAGCAGGCGGCAGACGGTCAGGTAGGCTTGCGGGTCGGGCTTGTAGCGCAGCCCGAAGTCGTCCGTGCCGAAGAATGCGTCAAAACGGTTTTCCAAACCCAATGCCCCGATGATGGCGCGGACGTAAAACGAAGGGCCGTTGGAAAAAACGGCTTTGCGTCCTTTCAGACGACCTAAAACGCTTTCGGTTCCCTCCATGCCCTCCAATTTTGCCAAGATTTGCGCGATGGGATGGCTTTCGCGCAGAAATTCGCGGATGTCGATTTTGGGATGGTGGATTTGCAGGCCGGCAAGCGTTGCGCCGTACCGGTGCCAATAGTCCTGACGCAGGTCGGACGCCGCTTCTTCGGAGAGTTTGAGGCGTTGCGCCATGTAGTCGGTCATGGCGCGGTTGATGATGTAGAAGATGCCTGCATCGGCGTTGTGCAGCGTGTTGTCGAGGTCAAAGAGCCAGACGGGGGAAAGGTTCATGTCGTGTGTTGGTGCGGATTTTGTTATGATGTTTCGTATTTTACCCGTACAAAGGTTAGAGAATGAAACTGAAATTATCCGCCCTCGCCCTCTTGCTGGCTTCGGCAAACTTATCCGCCCAGACCGAAGTGCGCCTTGCCGTGCACAAATCCTTCAGCCTGCCCCAATCCGTCATCGCGCAGTTTGAAAAAGCCAACGACGCCAAAGTCTCCGTCATCAAGGCGGGCAGCGGCAACGAAATGCTCAACAAGCTGATTCTCAGCAAGGCCAACCCGATTGCCGACGCGGTGTACGGTTTGGACAACGCCAACATCGGCAAAGCCCGCGAAGCAGGCATACTGGCGGCGGCGCAGCCCAAATCCACGCCCGTTTCAGCGGGGATGCCCGTCATCGCGGCAGTGAATTACGGCTACGTTACCCTCAACTACGACAAAAAATGGTTTGAACAGAAAAAACTGCCGCTGCCCAAAACCTTGCAGGACTTGACCCGCCCCGAATATAAAAACCTGCTGGTTACGCCGTCGCCCGCCACGTCCTCGCCCGGACTTGCCTTCCTGATGGCGAACATCGGCGGCATGGGCGAAGAGGGCGCGTTCAAATGGTGGGCGCAGATGCGTCAAAATGGCGTGAAAGTCGCCAAAGGCTGGAGTGAAGCCTATTACACCGACTTCACCCAAAACGGCGGCGCCTACCCGCTCGTCGTCAGCTACGCCGCCAGCCCCGCCGCCGAAGTCCACTACTCCAAAGGCAAATACAGCGTGCCGCCGACCGGCAACCTCTTCCTCAAAGGCGGCGTGTTCCGCCAAGTTGAAGGCGCGGCAGTCTTGAAAGGCGCGAAACAGCCCGAGCTGGCGGCGAAACTCGTACAGTGGCTGCAAAGCGGCGAAGTGCAAAAAGCCCTGCCGACCGAAATGTGGGTCTATCCCGCCGTGAAAAACACGCCGCTGCCCAAAGTCTTCGAGTTCGCCCAAGCCCCGAAACACACCGACTCGCCCAGCCGCAACGACATCGACACCAAACAGAAACAATGGGTCGGCCGCTGGACGAAGACCGTGTTAAGGTAAGCGGGAAGGTCGTCTGAAAAACCGCCGCCCCATCCCGTCGGCCGGATAGTCAAATGACTTTATTTTCGATACGCAACTTACCGGTTGCCGTATTTAAAGTTAAGGATGTTGGCGATAAAAAGGGTCGTCTGAAAACCCTAAAACGGTTTCAAACTGATCGAAACCACGTTTCAGACGACCCCTTACCGTTTCGTTTTGAATGAAGGAATCCCATGAAGAAGCCCCTGCTCTACGCCTTCACGCTGACCGCACTTGGCGGCTGTTTCTACACCGAAACCCCTTACGGCCGCACCGCCGTCCTCGACCTGCCCGTCCATTCCCAAACCACCATCAACAAAACCGTTACCGTCAACGCCCCGCCGGGGACGACCGTCATCTATCAGGACAGCGAGCCGGTACACCGCTACGGCTATCCCTACCCGCCTTACCCGCGCCCGTATCCCGCGCGTCGGATTTACCGGTATTGAAAAATGTCTGTGAAAGCGATTTATGAAAAACTGACCAAGCTGCCCACCATTATTGGTCTGGATAATGAAGTCCTGTTGATTGAGGAACTTCAAAAAAGCGAGATAGAAGATATCAGACAAAATCTGGACAGCTTCTTGTCTATATTGAGTGACCTGCAAATTTCGCATCAAAGTGACGGCATATTCGGCGTGACGCCTGAGAACAAGCACATTTTTTTCGGTTTTGTTTTTTGGCTTCAGTCCGTTCAAAATAAAATTGGAATGGATATAAGCCGATACGCCGATGGGTTTGATACGGATTTCAGCGGCGATTTGACATATAAGGACGGATATATAGTGGATTAACTCTAAATCAGGACAAGGCGACGAAGCCGCAGACAGTACAGATAGTACGTTCAGCACCTTAGAGAATCGTTCTCTTTGAGCTAAGGCGAGGCAACGCCGCGTACTGGTTTAAAGTTAATCCACTATAAAAGCCGTATTCCTTATCGGCACGCTATTTCAGACGAACCCTCATCAATCACGGCACTTTGCCCGTCCCGACTTCTTTACGGTGTCTTCCCGCCGTTTTTTCCCGTAAAATAATGCCTTTAACTCCCGATACTTGTTTTCAGACGACCTGTCCCCACCGTAGAGGTCGTCTGAAATCCATTCTCTCTCAATTAAACCCAATACAATGATTCAAAAAATATTCTCATGGTTCGAATCCCGAATCGACCCTTACCCCGAAGCCGCCCCGAAAACGCCTGAAAAAGGGCTGTGGCGTTTTATCTGGAGCAACATCGAAGGCCTGCGCAAATGGATTGCCGTTTTGGCGGTGTTTACCGCCGGTATCGGCATCATGGAAGCCCTGTTGTTTCAATTTATGGGCAAAGTCGTGGACTGGCTCGGCAAATACACGCCCGCCACCCTGTTTGCCGAAAAAGGCTGGGCGTTGACGGCGATGGCGGCGATGATGGTGTTTTTCGCCCTCTGGACCTTCCTCGCATCCAACGTGCGCCTGCAAACCCTGCAAGGCGTGTTCCCCATGCGCCTGCGCTGGAATTTCCACCGCCTGATGCTGGGGCAGAGCCTCGGCTTCTATCAGGACGAATTTGCCGGCCGCGTGTCCGCCAAAGTCATGCAGACCGCGCTGGCGTTGCGCGACGTGGTGATGACGGTTGCCGACATGGTCGTTTATGTGCTGGTGTATTTCATCACCTCCGGCGTGATTCTGGTCGCGCTCGACGGCTGGCTGCTGCTGCCCTTTATCAGCTGGATGATTGGCTTCGCCTTAGTGATGCGCTTCCTGATTCCCAAGCTCGGCAAAACCGCTTCGCGTCAGGCGGATGCGCGCTCGCTGATGACCGGCCGCATTACCGACGCCTATTCCAACATCACCACCGTCAAACTCTTCTCCCACGGCGCGCGCGAGGCGGCCTACGCCAAGCAGTCGATGGAAGAATTTATGGTTACGGTACACGCCCAAATGCGTTTGGCGACGCTCCTGCACACATGCAGCTTCATCGTCAACAGCTCGCTGACCGCCGGCACGACCGCGCTGGGCATCTGGCTTTGGTATCACGGACAGGTCGGCGTCGGCGCGGTCGCCACCGCCACCGCTATGGCGTTGCGCGTCAACGGCCTGTCGCAATACATCATGTGGGAATCCGCCCGATTGTTTGAAAACATCGGCACCGTCAACGACGGCATGGCAACCCTGTCCAAACCGCAAACCATCCTCGACAAGCCGAACGCCCTGCCGCTGAAAGTGTCGCAAGGCGAAATCAAGTTCGAACACGTCGATTTCTCCTACGAAGCCGGCAAGCCGCTGCTCAACGGCTTCAACCTCACCATCCGCCCGGGCGAAAAAGTCGGCTTGATCGGACGCAGCGGCGCGGGCAAATCCACCATCGTCAACCTGCTTTTGCGCTTCTACGAACCGCAAAGCGGCACCATTTCGATTGACGGGCAAAACGTGGACAGCGTGACCCAAGAAAGCCTGCGCGCCCAAATCGGTTTGGTCACGCAAGACACCTCGCTGCTGCACCGTTCCGTGCGCGACAACATCGTTTACGGCCGCCCCGACGCCACCGACGCCGAAATGATTTCCGCCGCCGAACGCGCCGAAGCCGCCGACTTCATCCCCAACCTTTCCGACGCCAAAGGGCGGCGCGGCTATGACGCGCACGTCGGCGAACGCGGCGTGAAACTCTCCGGCGGCCAACGCCAGCGCATCGCCATCGCCCGCGTCATGCTCAAAGACGCGCCGATTCTGCTGCTCGACGAAGCCACCAGCGCGCTCGACTCCGAAGTCGAAGCCGCCATCCAAGAAAGCCTCGATAAAATGATGGACGGCAAAACCGTCATCGCCATTGCCCACCGCCTCTCCACCATCGCCGCGATGGACAGGCTCATCGTCTTGGACAAAGGCCGCATCATCGAAGAAGGCAGCCACGCCGAACTCCTCGAAAAACAAGGCCTCTACGCCAAACTCTGGGCGCACCAGAGCGGCGGTTTCCTCAACGAACACGTCGAGTGGGAGCATTAAAAACCGATCGACAAAGCGGACAAGCAACAGGTCGTCTGAAACCGAAAATCAGGTTTCAGACGACCTTTTTTGATTTCGGCATAACGATGCGCTAAACTTCCCGCTTGTGCCGCCTGACAAGGCGGATGGCAGATTGCCTGCTCCCCTGATTCCGCCTGTTTTCATGACCAAGCGGGCAACAGGTTTTCTGCCACTTTCTATAGTGGATTAACTTTAAACCAGGACGGCGTTACCTCGCCTAACTTTAAACCAGTACGGCGTTGCCCCGCCTTGTCCTGATTTAAATTTAATCCACTATACTGCAGCCGCGCCGATAAAAACACGACGGAGCGCATACCGCGACCGGTTTCGCGCCATTCGGCTGACAATATGTTCCAAACCAAAAATCCATCTATAAAGGTCGTCTGAAAATGAAACCATTGCTGATTCAAACACTGCGCACTACGCTGACAGCGTCTGTCGTACTCATGCTCGCTGCCTGTCCGAGCCATACCTCCGACAAATCGGATGCCAAGCCGCATACCCGTACCGCGAATACCGCCAAACCCAAAGCCGTGGTCGCGCTCGCGCTCGGCGGCGGCGCATCCAAAGGCTTCGCCCATATCGGCATCATCAAGGTATTGAAAGAAAACAATATTCCCGTCAAAGTCGTGACCGGTACATCCGCAGGCTCCATCGTCGGCAGCCTGTACGCTTCAGGCATGTCGCCCGACCGCCTCGAACTCGAAGCCGAAATTTTGGGCAAAACCGACTTGGTTGACCTGACCCTGTCCAGCAGCGGCTTCATCAAAGGCGAAAAACTGCAAAACTACATCAACCAAAAAGTCGGCAACCGCCCCATCCAGCAATTGCCGATTAAATTCGCCGCCGTCGCCACCGATTTTGAAAGCGGCAAAGCCGTCGCCTTCAACCGAGGCAACGTCGGACAGGCAGTCCGCGCGTCCGCTTCCATCCCCAACGTGTTCCAGCCCACCACGATTGGCGGCCGCCGATACGTTGACGGCGGTCTGTCGCAACCCGTTCCCGTCAGCGCGGCTAAAAAACAAGGCGCCAATTTCATTATCGCCGTCGATATTTCCGCCCGTCCGGTGAAAAACGTCAACCAAGGCTTTTTCTCTTACCTCGACCAAACGTTCAACGTCATGAGCATTCCGCTGCTCCAACATGAATTGGGTCAGGCAAACGTCGTGATCAAACCGCAAGTGTTGGAGATGGGTTCTATCGGCGGTTTCGACCAAAAACGACGCGCCATCCAGCTGGGTGAAGAAGCCGCCCGCGCCGCCCTGCCCGAAATCAAGCGCAAACTCGCCGCCTATCAATATTAACCAACCGCCTACCGCAGCAAAAAGGTCGTCTGAAAACAGTTTTTCCGTTTTCAGACGACCTCTGACACATCGGGGGACAGCATCAAAGGATGTTTATGAACAACAAACTCATCGCCTTGATATTAATGGGCGTTTCGCTGAACGCAGCGGCAGACAGCGCGGAAGACAATCTGATGAACGCGCGTTCCGCCTACCGCACCGCCCTGAAACAGCAAACCGGCAACGACAGCAAAATCATCTCGCTGCAAAGCGACCTTGAAGATGCGCAATACCGCCTGCAAAAAGCCCAAGCCGACATCGTCCGCTTGCAGGGCGAGCTTCAGGCGGCGATGAATGTGAAAAGCCAACAGGCGGAAACATTGAAACAGGCAGGGCAGCAGCTCGATGCCGCGTGGGGTGCCGTGTACGGCCCGGGCGGAACCAAAGCAGGGCGGTAACGGTCTGCGGTTTGCCGCTTCGATAGACGCTTTGTCATCCTTTCTATTCACACAAAAAGGTCGTCTGAAATCCAGTTTCCCGTTTTCAGACGACCTTTTTCCAAGCATAACGTTTAAGCGTTCAACAAACTTTCATCCAGCGTCAGCTCTTCGTTTTTATTCACCGCCACTTTGCGCGTCAGGACGTTTTGCGCGATTTCCTGCGCTTCGGCAAGCGAGTGCATCAGATAGGTGCCGCATTGGTATTCGTTCAACTCGGGGATTTTGCTTTGGTCTTTGACATTGACCACATCCTGCATCGAAGCGAGCCATGCGTCGGCGACCTTCTGCTCGTCGGGCGTGCCGATGAGGCTCATGTAGAAACCGGTGCGGCAGCCCATCGGGGAAATGTCGATGATTTCGACGCCGTTGCCGTTCAAGTGGTCGCGCATAAAGCCTGCGAACAAATGCTCCAACGTGTGGATGCCTTTTTCGGAGAGGATTTCTTTGTTGGGCACGCAAAAGCGCAGGTCGAATACGGTAATGGTGTCGCCTTTGGGCGTGGTCATGGTTTTCGCCACACGCACGGCGGGGGCGTGCATACGGGTGTGGTCGACTTTGAAACTGTCTAACAGGGGCATTGGGTTATCCTTTTTTGCGGGTTATGTAGGTTTTCGGGATAGGATTTTGTCCAGCAATTCATCGTCCAAAACGCGGTTTTCGACTTTCACCCATTCGCCGTCTGCTTCAGGGAAGCCGTTGCGGCAATATCCTGCCTGCTCGACAAAATCATAGACGGCATGGATGTAGCCGTTGATGCACAATGCGGCTATGGTGCAGGCATCATCCCATAAGATCAAGACATGATTGGGGATATGTTTGTCGGATACATCTTCGACATTGTAGATATGCAAGGCATCCAAAATCCCATCTTGCGAAGCGGCATAGAAGTAGCCCGTGTCGCCGTCGTCTTCAAAGACGACGCCATAAGGGATATGTTCGAAAAATGATTCTAAAACCTCGGGCGTGCCGACAGTAAAATTTTCGATTTCGGCAGTCCGATACAGGGGTAATTGTGCCATTGGGGAACGCTCTCTTTGTGGGAATACTCAAATTACAATTCGGCAATCTCAACCGCTTCGCCCGAAGCCGCGCTCAGGGCTTCGTTCAAAACATCGTAGAAATCCCGTCCGTCGCGCGTTGCCAGCCATTTGCCGTTTTGCTCGGCGAAATGGTAGCCGCCGCTTTTTGCGGCAATCCACAATTCCTGATTGGGCGTGTGGCGGTTGACGATGATTTGCGTGCCGTCCGCCGCTTCGATGGTCAGGACGTTTCCGGCAAACTGGCAGTCGAAATCCCAGCCGTTTTCGTCGATTTGGTCTTCGATGTGTTCGAACAATTCTTCGCTCATGCGGATGAATTCGCTTTCGGTCATCATGGCTTTTTGTGTGTTTTTTGTTTAAGATACCGAATCTTGCCACATTCGCGCTTATGAAGGAAGTTTACCGATGAAATACGGCGTATTTTTTGCGGCGGCAACCGCCCTCCTGCTTTCAGCCTGCGGTTACAAAGGCGACCTCTACCTGCCCAAAGAAGGCGACAAGGCGCGTTTCGGCGTGGTCCAAACCGGCCTGAAAATCCATTCTTCCAAAGAACCTACCAATCAAACCAACGATTAAGCCTCACCAACATGACCCTGCATTGCGAACAAGTCCCCTATTCCCGCCTTGCCGAAGAATTCGGCACGCCGCTTTATGTGTACAGCCAATCCGCGCTGACCGAAGCATTTGAAAACTACCAAACCGCGTTTGCCGCGCTTTCCCCGCTCGTCTGCTACGCCGTTAAGGCCAACGGCAATCTGAGCATCATCAAACACTTCGCCTCGCTGGGCAGCGGTTTCGACATCGTCTCTGGCGGCGAATTGGCACGCGTTTTGGCGGCGGGCGGCGACGCGGCGAAAACCATCTTTTCAGGCGTGGGCAAAAGCGAGGCGGAAATCGAGTTCGCGCTTCATGCCGGCGTGAAATGCTTCAATATGGAAAGCATTCCCGAAATCGACCGCATTCAAAAGGTTGCCGAACGCTTGGGCAAAACCGCATCCGTCTCCCTGCGCGTCAACCCCGATGTCGATGCCAAAACCCATCCCTACATCTCCACCGGTCTGAAAGCCAACAAATTCGGCATTGCCTACGCCGACGCGCTCGAAGCCTACCGCCATGCCGCCCGCCAAAGCCACCTAAAAATCATCGGCATCGACTGCCACATCGGTTCGCAACTGACCGACCTCAGCCCGCTCATCGAAGCCTGCGAGCGCATTTTGATTTTGGTCGACCGATTGGCGGATGAAGGCATCGTTTTGGAACACTTAGACTTAGGCGGCGGCGTCGGCATCGTTTATCAAGACGAAACCATCCCCGATTTGGGCGCGTATGCCCAAGCGGTTCAAAAACTGATCGGCACACGTCGTCTGAAACTCATCCTCGAACCGGGCCGCAGCTTGGTCGGCAACGCAGGATCTTTGCTGGCGCGCGTCGAGTTCGTCAAACACGGCGAAGAGAAAAACTTCGTCATGGTCGACGCCGCCATGAACGACCTCATGCGCCCCGCCCTGTATGACGCGTATCACCGTATCGAAGCGGTAGAACCAAAAAACATCCTGCCGCTGACCGCCGACATCGTCGGCCCGATTTGCGAAACCGGCGACTTCCTCGGCAAAGACCGCACTCTTGCCTGCGAAGAAGGCGATTTGCTGGTTATCCGCAGCGCAGGCGCATACGGCGCCAGCATGGCAAGCAATTACAACACGCGCAACCGGGCGGCGGAAGTCTTGGTGGACGGCAACGAATACCGGCTTATCCGCCGACGCGAAACCTTAGAACAGCAAATGGCAAACGAAATGGCTTGTCTGTAAGGTTTGATCGTTTATAGCCCATAAACCACCAAGCGGGTTTATGGGCTAAAGATTAAGTATAGTGGATTAACTTTAAATCAAAGCCTTTCAGTTTGGGGATGCGCTCCCTATCCGTTTTCAGACGACGGCGGATTCGGATTTGAAGTGCAACTTTCCATATGAGCCACACGCAACTGACCCAAGACGAACGATACCCTATCCAATACCTGTCCCTTCACTGCACCGTCACCAAAATCTCCAAACAGCTTAACCGCCACAAAAGCATCATCAGCCGTAAAACCAAGCGTCATTGCAACCAAGGGCAGCAATGCAGCACCGAAAAAGCACAACGGCTAACCAACTTCGGTTTCAGACGACCTTTTTGCTATCGATATGCCTCAAGACTCAAATATC
>NZ_KV821545.1:0-522 GCF_001815675.1 Neisseria sp. HMSC065D04 | reverse complement strand
CTTTCAGCTTCCAGCCTTTCTCGGCAGTCTCTTTCACTGACTTGATCGCGTCGTGAACGTTGTTCGCTCCAGTCTCGCCGATGTTGTTGGTCGTTACGTTGCCGTTGTTGTTGGCTGCCTCACCACCCAAGATGGTCTTCAGGTTCGCTTGGGTTTCGTTCAGCTGCTCTTCAGTCGCAGCTTGACCTTTGGTGGCAAAGTCCGCACCGCCCAATGTGGTGTTGGTCAGTCCGCTCACTGTACCGGTCGTACCGTCAATCACAACCGGTTTTTGACCTGCTTTGCCAACGGTAATCTTGTCAGCCAGGCTGAAGTCGATTTCGTTGTCCGCTACGGTCGTCACGATGTTCTTGTCTTTGCTCGTGTAGGTAACGGTTTCGCCCAGGTTCACTTTATCTGCATCGCCGTTGTCTGCAGCAATCTTCAGACCTTTGTTCAACTCTTTACCAACCTCGTTCAATGCGTCTTGAACGGTGTGTACAGGTGTACCCGCCGTACCGTCAGCATGATTGACGGTAAAGT
>NZ_KV821544.1:23573-40340 GCF_001815675.1 Neisseria sp. HMSC065D04 | reverse complement strand
CTATTTTCAGAGGAATTTTGTTGTTACCCTCAACCTGAGGGCAAAGATTATACGATTCATTTATATAAAATTTATAAAGGCGAAGAAAATAGTGAACTGCAACTTACATCTGTAGATCATATTCTAGGTAAAAACGTTTCAGGATATGATGGTGGTACTGATGTAAAAACAAAATTTAAATTGAAAAATATCAGGGAAATAAAAAAATATTTAAATACGAAGAAAGCTCTTCTTAATTAATGTATTGAGTAAGTACAGATTGAGTTGAAACCTGGAATATATAGTGGATTAACTCTAAATCAGGACAAGGCGACGAAGCCGCAGACAGTACAGAGATAGTACGGAACCGATTCACTTGGTACTTCAGCACCTTAGAGAATCGTTCTCTTTGAGCTAAGGCGAGGCAACGCCGTACTGGTTTAAAGTTAATCCACTATATATTTATAAAGGTCGTCTGAAACCGTATTTGATTTTCAGACGACCTTTTGTTTATTTAGGATCGCAGCGGAAATGGTATGCGCAGATTTCGAAGCCGTTTTTGAAATACAGGCGGTGCGCATCGACGCGGTCGTGGTTGACGTGGACGTTGAGGTGGATTTTGGTCACGCCTGTTTCCGCGCCGATTTTACGGACTTCTGCCAACAGGCGGGAGGCGTAGCCTTTGCGGCGGCTTTGCGGCAGGGTAACGATGTCGTCGATGTGGATATGGCGGCCGCTGGCGAGGTTGCAGGATTCGCGGAAGCCGCAGACGGCGACGGCGTTGTGTTTGCCTTCTTCGAAAATACCCAAGAGGCGATAGCCGGCGGGGCGTTGGACGGTGTTGATTTGTTCGGTGAATTTGCTGATGTCGGTCAATGAAGAACGCAGGACGCTGAGGGCGGCGAAGGCGGTGGATGTATCTTCGGGCGGGATTTCGCGCAAAACGTAGTCGGCAGCGGCGGCTTGGATCGGCGCTTTTTCGGCGGCATGTTTTTCTTCGATGGCTTGCGCCAGCGGGACGCGTTCGGCAGGTTCGCCTTGCGCTTTGGCTTCCTGTTCTTTCAAAAGCTCTTTGCAGTCGATGATGCGCAGGTCGTTGTCGGCGGCAAAGTCCATCAGGAAACGGAACATCTGCGGATTGTCTTCTTCGAGTTTCTTATCGACGGCGACGCAGCGGACGTTGTCCACCAGCATGGGGCGCACCCAGTTGGAGTAGGACAGCCGGTTGTCTTTGGTGAATGAGGACAATATGCCGCACAGGCGTTCTGCCCAGTCGCTGGGACGGAAAATCTTGCCTTTGTTGGTTGTGCCGTGAATCACGACTTCGTAAGGGTTGCAGACTAACATGGCGGTTTCCTGTGTAGAGTTTGAAATTAGGGTGAAACCTTTCAAAAACTGCTTTTCGTCTTTGTTTTTTATTGATTTCACAAAAGAATATATTTCGCAATTATACCCTACTGTCCGTGCTTCGTGGCGTTCGGGGCTGGAGTCGGATTTTTTGTTTTTTGAAAAACGACAAGGGGTCGTCTGAAAATGGAACGTTAAATTTCAGACGACCTTTGAGCCGTAGCAGCAATATGATGTGTGATGTGTTTGGGATGAAACGGCGGATTACCTGTATTACAAGCATCGGCGCCAAAGCGGATGATTGCCGTCCGACAAAGATGGCATCGTTTTATTTCAGCCCGGCTGCATCCCCATTCCCCGCCTGCGGACACACGCCGCCGCACAAACAAAAAACACCAACTGCGCCAGATTAAACGTCGCCCCGCCAAGCGAGGCGGCAACAGGCGATTGCGGAAACAGGCTGCACGAAACCGCAATAACCGTTCCTACCGGCAACGGATTGCACCACGCGGCGGCGCGCGGAAGCAGCGTCCTACGGCGCAGCGTCTGTACCAGCAACAGCAGCCATCCCGCCGCAATCGAACCGACCGAAGCCATCCAGTGCACCTCCAGCATCCGGTAAAAATGACGGAACAGCGTCAGTAGCGGCGGATAATCGTCCGGCACGGCATTCAGCAGCACCTTGGCAACCATGCCCGTAAAATAAAAACCGGCATGCCCCAAAGGCGACAGCGCATATCCGAAAAACAACACTGCAAAACCAACCTTGGCCGTGCGTCCGGGCCGCATCAGCCGGTAAACGCCGAATGCCGCCGCCAGATACAGCGCCGCAGAAAACGTCGCCGGCAACACGCCCCACAGCAGTCGCTCGGGCGAGCCGGCCTGCATCAGCACGGCAAAATCCGCCGCCTCGCCCAACTGCGGCGCCAGCGTCTGCGAAAGCAAAGGATAACGTTCCGGCGTCTGCACGAATCCAACCAGCAGCATATCGGCAACAGTCCAGCACACCGCCGCTGCAATTCCCGCCCAAAGCAGCAGAGAAAGTCGGGAAACAGCGGTTTCAGACGACCCGCACCTAACGGATGCTTCATTTTGATTTTGCATATCATGGAATCCTGCCGGGGTATTCTCGACAATAAAATAGACTATTAAACAGGAAGATAAGTTCTCAAATTATCGGTACGTCCTATGATGTTTTCACAAAATTTCCGGCAACTGCTTAAATTCATAGGGAATAACATAAGACTGTCTGAAACATATAGTGGATTAACTCTAAATCAGGACAAGGCGACGAAGCCGCAGACAGTACAGATAGTACGGAACCGATTCACTTGGTACTTCAGCACCTTAGAGAATCGTTCTCTTTGAGCTAAGGCGAGGCAACGCCGTAATGGTTTAAAGCTAATCCACTATATTTCAAATAGCCTTAAATCATTCCGGTAGTAAAATTCAGACGACCTGCGTCTGATGTTCGTCGCCGTTTCGCCCGCGGATAATGCCCAAACGGTAAACGGTTTCGCCTTCTCGCTTTTTCACGCCTGAAATCCTGCCGGCTTCGTATTGTTGCCACCACAGAATACTTCATGTAAATTCCCGCCTGCTCCAACAACCTCTATTCCAAAGAAATCACCATGAACAGACAAAAATATACCGCAGCCCTCCTGCTCGCCGCCGCATTCTCTGTTGTACACGCCGAACCGCAAGAAGCATCCTTCCAAGACCAATGCGCCCTGGTCGGACTGATGGCTCAAACCGTCATGGGCGAACGTTTGTCCGGTACGGGCATCGGACAAACCGTTGAGAAGATGAACGAACGCTTTATGGTCGTTGCCAAAAACGATTACAGCCGCTCCTTCATTCAAGGGCTAACCGAGCGCGTGGCGCAAGAAATCTACCACTTTCCGCAATCGGCTTTGAACGCCGTCCCCAAATCCGACTACGCCATCTTCGCCCGAGATACGGGCAAGGCGGAATATCAGCTTTGTATGAAAGCCCTGACGGGCAAAACCGAATAAAGCAGGTCGTCTGAAAAGGATGAAACCCCATTTTTCAGACGACCCCTTTTCACGAAAATCCGAAACCCCACCCCGTCAAATATGCGATAATACCGCCACCTCAAAACGATTTCAGACGACCCATGCGCCTCAACGCCCGCCCCGCCCGTTTTGCCCGTACCGCACGCCGCGGCGCGTCCGTCGTTGTTTCGTAAAACCCCGCCTTAGCGGGGTTTTTGCCGAATTGAAGAAAGGAAGCCGAATGCCCAACCCGCTTTACCGACAACACGTCATCTCCATTTCCGACCTGACGACCGAACAGCTCGAGCTGCTCCTGCAAACCGCCCTCAAGCTCAAAACCGACCCGCGCGACGACCTGCTCGAAGGCAAACTCATCGGCTCATGCTTTTTTGAACCCTCCACCCGCACGCGCCTGTCGTTTGAAACCGCCGTACAACGCTTGGGCGGCAAAGTCATCGGCTTCTCCGACGGCGCCAACACCAGCGCGAAAAAAGGCGAAACCCTCGCCGACACCGCCCGCATCATCTCCAGCTACACCGACGCCATCATCCAACGCCACCCCAAAGACGGCGCCGCACGCGTGTCCGCCGAGTTTTCCAAAGTCCCCGTCATCAACGCCGGCGACGGCACCAACCAACACCCCAGCCAAACCCTGCTCGACCTCGTGACCATTTACGAAACCCAAGGTCGTCTGAACAAGCTCAAAATCGCCATGGCGGGCGACCTCAAATACGGCCGCACCGTCCATTCCCTCTGCCAAGCCCTCAAACGCTGGGACTGCGAATTTGCCTTCGTCTCCCCGCCCAGCCTCGCCATGCCCGAATACATCACCGAAGAACTCGAAGCCGCAGGCTGCCGCTACCAAATCCTGCCCGACCTCGAAACCGCCGTCGAATGGGCGGACATCCTGTACATGACCCGTGTCCAACGCGAACGCTTCGACGAACAAGAGTTCGCCAAAATCCAAGGCAAATTCAACCTCAACGCCGCCATGCTCGCCAACGCACGCCCCAACCTGCGCGTGCTGCACCCCCTGCCGCGCGTTGACGAAATCCACCCCGACGTCGATGCCACGCCGCACGCCTACTATTTCGAGCAGGCGACCAACGGCGTTTACGCCCGCATGGCGATTTTATCGCTGGTGTTGAACGAAGAAGTATAAGGAGCAAATATGGAAACCCCAAAACTCAGCGTCGAAGCCATCGAAAAAGGCACCGTCATCGACCACATCCCCGCCGGCAAAGGCCTGATTATCCTGCGCCAATTCAAACTACTGCACTACGGCAGCGCCGTCACCGTCGGCTTCAACCTGCCCAGCAAAACCCAAGGCAGCAAAGACATCATCAAAATCACCGGCGTCTGGCTGGACGACAACGCCGCCAACCGCCTCGCCCTCTTCGCCCCCGAAGCCGTCGTCAACACCATCGACCACTTCAAAGTCATCAACAAACGCCGGCTTACCCTGCCCGACGAAATCGCCGAAGTGTTCCGCTGCCCGAACACCAACTGTGCCAGCCACGGCGAGCCGGTGAAAAGCCGCTTCTACGTTCGCAAACAAAGCGGGCAGACCAAGCTCAAATGCCACTACTGCGAAAAAACCTTCAGCCGCGATTCCGTGGCGGAGGCTTAGTTTTTGCTAAGGCTGGACCGGCATGAATGCAAAAGGTCGTCTGAAAACTTGAAATCAGGTTTTCAGACGACCTTTTTATAGTGAAAAAGAAATGAGCTACGCGAACTCTCATGCCATGTATCCGAAATCCTATCCACAACATCCTCAACAGACGAGAGCAGACTTAAAGAGGTCGTCTGAAACCCCATTTCAGGATTTTCAGACGACCTCTTTCATCATCAAGAATGGCACAAAGCCATCTGCCTTTTAAAACGTAAACCCGGTTTCCAATTCATCATCGCCGACCAGTTCGACCAACAGCGCGTAAAGCGGAGCAAGCTCGGTGTAGCGGCGGGAGGTGCGGCGCAGGTAGTTGAGGAAACGCGGGATTTCGGGGCGGTATTTGTCCTTGCCGTCGCGGTAGTACAGGCGGGCGAAGATGCCGGCGACTTTCAGATGACGCTGTACGCCCATCCATTCAAACCAGCGGTAAAACTCGTCAAACGCGGCGGGTACGGGCAATCCGGCGGCGCGGGCTTTTTCCCAGTAACGGATGACCAAGTCCAAGACGAATTCTTCTTCCCATTCGATGAAGGCGTCGCGCAGGAGGGAAACCAAGTCGTAGGAAATCGGGCCGTAGAGTGCGTCTTGGAAATCGAGTACGCCGGGTCGGCCGGTGGTGAGCATGAGGTTGCGGACGATGAAGTCGCGGTGGACGTACACCTGCGGCTGGGCAAGCAGCGGCGGCAGCAGGGTGTCTATGGTTTGCTGCCAAAGCTGGCGTTGTTTGAAGTTGAGTTCGCGTCCGAGTTCTTTGGCGACGAACCATTCGGGGAAAAGGTTGATTTCGCGCAGCATGATGTCGCGGTCGTAATCGGGCAATTCGCCCGCGCGGCTGGCTTTTTGCAGCTCGACCAGTTCGTCTATGACTTCAAGCAGCAGGACTTTGTGTGCATCCGTGCCTTGCTCTTGCTGCATGGCGGTCAGGAAAGTGGTGCTGCCCAAGTCGTTGAGCACCATGAATCCCTGCGCTTCGTCCACATGCAATACTTGGGGAACGTTAAGCATATTGAAAAGTTTTTGCACTTTTAGGTAAGGAGCGACGCTCATTTTATCGGGCGGCGCGTCCATGCAGATGACGGTCTTGCCGTTGGCAAAAGCAGCGCGGAAGTAGCGTCGGAAGTCGGCATCGGCGGCGGCGAAGCTCAATTCGAAGTTTTGTTCGGGATAGACGGCACGAAGCCAATTTTGTAATTCGGTTTGTCGTTGCATAGCGGTGTCGCAGATTTTCAGGTTAAAATAACCGCTATTCTAACTGGCAAACCGATTTAAGGGGCGATTTTGGCTCGTTTATTTTCACTCAAACCATTGGTTTTGGCGTTAAGCGTCGGCTTCGGCGCGGGAGGGGCATATGCGCAAAATGCATCTTTGCCGCAACCTGCCGATTACGAGCCGGTAAGGGCCACCCCGCCTGCGGTTCAGAGCGGGGAAAACCGTCGTCCTGCCGATCAGGATAAATTGTCCTTGGGCGATACCTGCCTGTTTTGCCAGCATCAGGCTTCCGAAGCAAACAAACAGCCTGAGATCAAACGCAGCGGCGAAGACCCCCTGCCGCAGGATTACACCCGTGTGATTGCGGACAAGGTTGCCGGACAGTCTAAAGTCGCCGTCCGCGCCGAAGGCGACGTCATCATCGAGCGCAATCAGGAAGTGTTGAACGCCGATTGGGCGGATTACGACCAAACCAGCGATACCGTCAGGGCGGGCGACCGCTTTACGCTGTATCAAGACGGCTCGACCGCCAGCGGCGATACTTTGGTGTACAACCTGAAAGACAATACCGGCTCGAGCGAATACGTCCGCGTCGATGCCGAAAAAGACGGCCGCCGCCTCCAAAGCGTCAGCGAAAAGGCGGAAATGAAAGGCAAAGGGCTGTACAAGCTCATCAATACCAAATTCAATACCTGCTCGCCCGGTGATGCGAGTTGGTTCATCAAAGCGAAAAGCATCGAAACCGATCAGGAAACGGGCATAGGCGTGGCAAAAGACGCATCGCTGGTGTTCGGCGGCGTTCCTGTACTTTATACGCCTTGGGCAGATTTCCCGCTCAACGGCCATCGCAAGAGCGGTCTGTTGGTGCCGACCTTGTCAACCGGTTCGGACGGTTTGGAACTCGCCCTTCCCTATTATTTCAACCTCGCCCCCAACTTGGACGCCACCTTCCGCCCCGGCATCATCAGCTCGCGCGGCGTGCAGCTTGGCGGACAGGTCCGCTATCTCGAACCGAAATTTAACGGCGTCATTGACGGCGATTGGATGCCGCACGATAAAAAACGCCATGAAAACAACCGCTATCAAATCAAGTTTGACCACAACCACCAACTGACCGACAAACTCAGCGGCGGCATCAACTTTAATCAGGTTTCAGACGACAATTACTACCGCGATTTCTACGGACGCGAGGACATTGCCAGCAACGTCAACCTCAACCGCCAACTGTGGCTGAACTACGGCGACAATATCTGGGGCGGCTCTTTTGACGGTGCGCTGAACGTACAGAAATACCAGACCCTTGCCAACCAAAACGGTTACAAAGACGAACCCTACGCCATCATGCCGCGCCTGACCGGACGTTGGCAGAAAACCATAGGCAAGGCGAATATCAACGTATTCAGCCAGTTCACCCGTTTCGTCCACGACAGCAAACAAGACGGCAGCCGTACCGTGCTGTATCCCAGCGTCCGTTGGGATTTCAACAACCAATGGGGCTATATCCGTCCGAAAATCGGCGTACACGCGACTTATTACGACTTAGGCTCGTTCGGCAACCAATCCAGCCGCCGCGTCAGCCGCGTATTGCCGATATTCAACGTCGATACCGGCATGACCTTCGAGCGCAACGCCAATGTGTTCGGCAAAGCCTATCTTCAAACCCTCGAACCGCGCCTGTTCTACAACTACATCCCGACCAAGTCCCAAAACGACTTACCCAATTTCGACACCTCGGAAAACAGCTTCTCTTACAACCAGCTTTTCCGTGAAAACCTGTACGTCGGCAACGACCGCATCAACTCCGCCAACAGCCTGACCGCCGCCGCGCAAACCCGATTCCTCAATCCGAACAACGGTGCCGAACTGTTCCGTGCCGGCATCGGACAGAAGTTTTATTTCAAAAACGACAACGTATTGCTGGACGGCAGCGTCGGCCGTTATGAACGCAGCCAATCCGACTGGGTCGGCTTCGCGCACGGCAAACTGAGCGACAGCATCCATGCCGGCTTCGATATCCACTACAACCAAAACGAAAGCCGCGCCGAAAGCTACGCCGCGACCGTCCGCTACAATCCCGAGCCGGGCAAAGTATTGAGCGCGCGTTACAAATACGGCCGCAACGAACGCATTTACCTGCAATCGGACGGCAACTATTTCTACGATAAAATCCGCCAAATCGATTTGGCGGCGCAATGGCCCATCCGTAAAAACCTTTACGCCGTCGCACGTTACAACTACGAAATCCAAGCCAAGAAACCGCTTGAAATCTTGGTTGGCGCGGAATACAAAAGCGATTGCGGCTGCTGGAGCGCGAGCCTCGTCGGACAACGCTACGTGACCGGCGAAAACAGCCGCAAAAATGCCGTATTCTTCAATCTCCAACTCAAAGACCTGAGCAATCTCGGCAACAACCCATTTGAAAAACTGCGCTTGGCCATTCCCGGCCACAGCAAAACCAACGAGGTAGTTACCCCATGAACGTCAAACCCCTGATTCTTGCCGCCGCACTCGGTCTGGCATTGAACGCACACGCCGCGCCCAAAGCCGCATCCAAAGGCAAGCCGGTCAAAACGCAGAAAGCGGCAAAACAGGCAGCGGCAGCCACGCCTGCCGATTCGGGCGCCGTACGCCTTTCCGACGGCATCGCCGCCATTGCCGACAACGAAGTCATTACCCAGCGCCAGCTGGCACATGCCATTGCCGAAGCGCGCCAACACCTTCCCAAAGGCACGCAAATCAGCGAAGACGAACTCCGCCAGCAGGTCCTGGCGCAACTGGTCAACCAATCCCTGATTGTTCAAGCAGGCAAACGCCGCAACATTCAAGCGACCGATGCCGAAATCGATGCCGTCATCGCCCAAACGCCGTCGCTGAAAAATCCGTCCGCACAGACCCGCCGCGAAATCGCCGACACCATCATTATGGAAAAAGTACGCCAGCAGGCCGTGATGCAAAACAGCCGCGTCAGCGATGCAGAAGTCAACAGCTTCATCGAGCGCGCGCGCCAACAAGTTGTCGCCCTGCCCGAAGGCGAACCGATGCGCCAATACAGCGCGCAGCACATCCTGATTAAAGCCGACAACGACAACGCAGCGGCAGGCGCGGAAAGCACCATCCGCAAAATCTACGCACAAGCCCGCAGCGGTGCGGACTTCGCCGGTTTGGCGCGCCAATATTCGCAAGACGGCAGCGCGAACAGCGGCGGTGATTTGGGTTGGTTCGCCGACGGCATGATGGTTCCGCCGTTTGAAGAAGCCGTCCACAAACTCAAACCCGGCCAAGTCAGCCCACCCGTACGCACACAATTCGGCTGGCACATCATTAAGCTGAACGATGTCCGTGACGCCGGCACGCCCGAAGAGCGCCAACGCAACGCCGTACGCCAATACATGTCCGGACAAAAAGCCCAACAAGCCACAGCAAACCTGCTGCGCGACCTGCACTCAGGCGCGTACGTCAACATCCGCTAAGATGTTGTTGAAAAAAGGTCGTCTGAAACTTTTCAGACGACCTTTTTTTGTTTGAGGACAACTTCCCTCTGACACACCAGCCTAATCGCAAATCGAATATCCATCGGGACAAAACAACGTAACCACGGGCAATTTGGCGGACAGCATCATTCCGCTCGCGCCGATTGATTCCAAATATAGTGGATTAACTCTAAATCAGGACAAGGCGACGAAGCCGCAGACAGTAAGATAGTGTTCAGCACCTTAGAGAATCGTTCTCTTTGAGAAAGTGAGGCAACGCCGTACTGGTTTAAAGTTAACCCACTATACATCTTAACCAAAAATAAATATTCTTATCTCATTAAGACACTCCCTAAAACATCCGCTAATTCTCCTCTAACACTCCCAGCCTAGAATGGTGTTCAGAAAAAGAAAAACAAGTCTCCTCACATAACGATAGTCTGCTCACACTGACACGGACGGAACATCATTTTCCCCACCATCGTTTTTCCCCTAAGGAGCGTATCATGAAACTGAATCTGCAAAAAACCACCGCTGCTGTTTTGGCTGTTTTGTTCAGCGCAGGCGTATTTGCCGCCAACAATGCCTACAATCCATTTGATTACGGTTACCAAAACCACAAATACGGCAAAAAATGGGGCAAACCCGCATCTGAAGCCGAAGGCGAAAAAGTGATGAAACACGCTGCCTACCGTTCAGGCGTGCACTACACCAACGTCAACCGCATGCCCGGCAATGTAGACCGCAACGGCGTGAAAACCGTACAGGTCAACGACGCATACACCCGTCAAAACCTCGGCCGCTATGCGTTCAACACCATCAAGAGCGGCGGCTCTGAAGTGTACTACGGCGAGTGGGTCGGCAAAGAATACGCCAAAGGCACCAACCGCGGCGTTTTCTACTCAGGCGACAAACGCGCCACCTCTATGCCGGTATCCGGTGTAGCCAACTACGCCGTCAAAGGTATCAACAATTACACCGGCAACAACCCGATGGTCGGTACTTTGCGCGCGGACTTCGGTCAACGCGTCTTGGCAGGTTCTATGAAAAACAACGCGGTACAGATGGACATCCATTCCCGCATCAAACCGTCCAGCGCATCGTTTGAAGGCTACGCCCGCGCCAACGGCCACTTCGGTAAAACCGAAGGCCACTTCTTCGGCCACAACGCAAGCGCGCTGGCCGGTGTTGCCAAATTTAAAACCGACCGCAACTTGGATACGGCATTCGGCGGTGTGAAACGCTAAAATCCGTAGTTAAGTAAAATAAAGCCTGCTTCACGCAGGCTTTTTTAAACACTTGCCTCCAACCTTCTCAAGGTCGTCTGAAACCGCCGACCGGAAAGCCGACACCATGTACAAACCGTCTGCCTGCCTTATCCTCTTTCTCGCCGCCCCCGTCCTTGCCGCGCCACGCTCCGACTTTTCAGACGACCGTACCGCGCAACGCCTGTGGCAGGACACCCGCCAAACCATGCAGGAACAGGAACAAAAAGTGCGCGAATACCGTCTCGACATTCCCGCCGAACACATCGGGCAGACAGCCGAAACCGACCCCGAAGCCGACCAAGGCGAAGCCCTGTTTAACGCCGTCAACCGCAGCGACTGGCAAACCGTGCGCCCGCTGCTTGAGCGTTATACTCAGCAAACCGAATACGACCCCGACATCGCCCTCTTTGCCCGCGCCTCGCTCGCCCGCGGCGAAGGCAGGTGGAAAGATGCCAAACAAGACTACGAAACCCTGCTGCAACGCCATCCCGACTTCACGCGCGGACGGCTCGATTACGCCCGCCTGCTCTTTGAAGGTCGTCTGAACCGCGAAGCCACTTCCGAATTTATGCGCCTGCAAAACGAAGACCTGCCCGAAGCCGTCAAAGAAAACATCGGCCATTTCCGCGACTCTCTAAACCAACGCCAAAGCTGGCAGGGCAGCCTTTCCGTCGGCACCGTCCACAACAGCAACATCAACGAAGCCAGCGGCAAAACGTGGTGTAAAACCGAAATCGACGGTGAATGCTGGGAAGAATTTTCAGGCGACAAGCCCATTTTCGCCAACGGCATCAAATACGAAGCCGCCGCCGTCCGCCGCTGGCAGATTAAAGGACACCACGGTATCGCCGCCCGCGCGCTCGGCTACGGCCGCTTCTACCGCGACCATAAAGACTTCAACGAACACACACTCAACCTCAGCGCAGGCTACCAGTTTGAAAACCACCGCCACACCTTCGCCCTCGCCCCGCTTGTCGAATGGAACGGCAGCGGCGGCAAAACCCTCAACCGCGCCTACGGCGTGCGCAGCGAGTGGAACCTCGACAAAGGCAGCTGGACGTGGAACACCGAAGCCGAGTGGAAACACCTCTCCTATTCCGACAAAACCCGCCTGCTCGACGGCAGCCTCTTCTCCGTTTACAACACCCTGTCCTACTTCCCGCGCAACGACCTCATGCTCTACGGCGGCATAGACTGGCAGCAGCGCAAAGCCAAAGAACCCGTGGACAGCTACCGCCTCATCTCCGCACGGCTGGGCGCGGCAAAAATGTTTGAAGCCGGCTTCGACGCCTCCGCCTCCGCCACCTTCGGCATCCGCAGCCACCGCGAAGCAAACGCCGTCCTCGAACAACGCCGCCTCGACAAAGAACAGACCTACCGCCTCAGCATAGGCGCGGACCGCTGGAAATTCGCCGGCCTCAAGCCCGTCCTCAGCTACAAACACCGCCGCGTCAAAGGCAACACCGACTGGCTGTACAGCTACAAGCAAAACGAAGTCGGTCTGTCGCTGGTGAAATCGTTCTAACGCAGGACGCAGAAACGCAAAGGTCGTCTGAAAATCAGTTTTCAGACGACCTTTGCGTTATATAGTGGATTAACTCTAAATCAGGACAAGGCGACGAAGCCGCAGACAGTACAGATAGTACGTTCAGCACCTTAGAGAATCGTTCTCTTTGAGCTAAGGCGAGGCAACACGCCGTACTGGTTTAAAGTTAATCCACTATAAATTATTCCCCGTCTTTAACCGGATAATCAGGCAAGTACACGTCGAAGCGGGTGCTTTTGCCCGTGTATTGGTAGGCGGGTTTTTCGCCGTTGAGAAACTCGCCGAGGCGCGGGCGTTTGACGACGACGCGCTTTTTGGCGACAGCGCGGGCGGCGGCAAGCAGCTCGGCTTCTTCTTGGGCGGCACCGACGACGCTGTGGAAATACGCCATTTCCTTTTTGACGGCGGCGGATTTTTGGCGTTCGGGGTACATGGGGTCGAGGTATACGATGTCGGGGCGCGATTGAACGGCGAGTTCGCGCATCAACTCGACGGCGTTGCCATAATGGAAAGTCATGCGGCGGGCGATGTCTTGAATTTCAGGCTCTTGCAGCGCGCGTTCGAGGCCGTCGGCGAGCAGGCAGGCGACGGCGGGATGCTGCTCGAAAGTGTGGACGTTCAAACCGAGCGAGGCGAGGACGAAACTGTCGCGCCCGAGTCCGCCGGTGCCGTCCCAGACGGTCGGTTTGGTTGTGTGGTTGACCGCCTTGGCAATCAGCTCGCCGCCGCCTTTGGTGCGACGGTATTGGGCTGCACCGCCGCCGAAATCGACGCGGACGCGCCCCTTCTCCCCCGCGCGGCCCAAGCTGACGCCTTCCGCATCGGCAAGCAGGTATTCGCCGCTGTCGGGCAGGTCGGACAAAATCGGAAGCTGGAATTGCCGCGCCAAAAGGCGGGCGTGTTCGGTGGCGGTGTCGGCGAGATAAATGGGCGTCATGGCGGTTGCGGGTCGGGGTCGTCTGAAAAGGGCGGATTATATAGTGGATTAAAATAAAAATGAGACAAGGCGGCAACGCCGTATCATTGCAATTTTAATCCACTATATCGGGAATCCGCTTGAAGCCGATATGGCTTCATCAATACGGATTTTATCCGTTCTTGGAATAAAGGTCGTCTGAAAATCGGATTTCGGGTTTTCAGACGACCTTTGCCGTTCTTTACGCGCTGAATTTCCGTCCGCGTTCCATATCCTGCCTTGCAGATAAAGGAGAACGGTCTATGCGGCGCGGATAGAGGTTTTGGCTATATCCAAAGCATCAGGAGTTATTTAGCCTGCGTCAGCCCGTTTGTTAAAATCCGTTGTTTTGCCGGTTGATTGAACGGCATTTTCCAATAGAAACAAACAATAACCATGACCCACACACAGCAAAAATCCCCCAACCTTTGGCTGGTGACCGCCGCTGCCGCCGCCATCCTGCTGATTACCATCGGCATGCGCATGACTATGGGACTGTTTGTCCGCCCCGTCGTCGACTCTACCGAGCTGAGTATCCAAGAGTTCAGCCTGATTATTGCCGTTTTCCAGTTGATGTGGGGCGTGTCCCAGCCGCTTTCCGGCGCGCTTGCCGACCGTTTCGGCGCGTTTAAGGTTTTGGGCGGCGGCGCGTTGCTGTTGGTTTGTGCCTGCCTGATGGTGCCGCAGATGCCGACTTATTGGGGGCTGATGCTGGCAATCGGGCTGCTTTTTGCATTCGGAACGGGTGCGGGCGGTTTCTCCATCATCATGGGGCAGGTCGCGGCGAAAGTGCCGCCGCACAAACGCGGTTTGGCTTCGGGGCTGGTCAACGCGGGCGGTTCGGCGGGGCAGTTTCTGTTTGCGCCGCTGGTGCAGGGTTTGCTGGTGTTGCCCGCCGTCGGTTGGACGGGGACGTTTTATGTTTGGGGCGGGATTGCGCTTTTAATCCTGCCGATTTCGTGGTGGCTGGCGGGCGGCAAAAACGCTGTCGCCACGCACCACACGTCGTCTGAAAACGGGCAATCGCTGGGGCAGGCAGTCAAAGCGGCGTTTAAAAACCGCAGCTACATCCTGCTGCACTTAGGCTTTTTTACCTGCGGTTTCCACATTGCGTTTTTGGTAACCCACCTGCCCAACGAAATCGCGCTCTGCGGCCTGCCCGCTTCGGTCGCTTCGACTTCGATTGCGATTATCGGTTTGGCGAACATCGCGGGCTGTATTTTTTCGGGCTGGTGTACGGGGCGGTTTTTGGGCAAATACGTTTTGTTCGGACTCTACGCCTCGCGCGTGGCGATGGTGCTGATCTACCTTGCCGCCCCGAGAACCGACGTCAATTTCTACATTTTCGCCGCCGCGCTGGGCTTCACTTGGCTCGCCACCGTCGCCCCGACCGCTGCGATTACGGGCAAGCTGTTCGGCACGCGCTATTTGGCGACGCTGTTCGGGCTGACGATGTTGAGCCACCAAATCGGCGGCTTTTTAGGTTCGTATATCGGCGGCATCGTGATTTACCGGTTCAACGATTACGGCTGGATGTGGTATGCCGACGCGGTGTTGGCGGGGACGGCGGCTTTGCTGAACCTGCCGATACGCGAAAAGAAAGCGGCGTAAACCGCTGCGACGCAACCAAGACAGGTCGTCTGAAAATCGGATTTCGGGTTTTCAGACGACCTTTTTTCGCCGTTACATCAAGTCAGTTCAAAAGAGGCGTGGGCGAAGCGGCAAAATCGGCTAGAATAGGCTCGGGAAACCGGAGGTTCGGCGACAGGCTGTTTGAAACCGTCAACCGCCTACATTCCGCCCCGCCGCGCACCGTCCGCCACCCCGTCCGTACCGTTTTCGAGTGGAATACATGAATCGTTGGTTTTACACGCAATTATGGCGCATCGCGCCGCCGCTTATCCGCCACTATCTCAAAAAGCGCGCCGTCAAATCGCCTGCCTATCTCTACCATTGGGGCGAGCGTTTCGGCGAGCCGTTTGACCGGCCTGTGCAGCGTCCGATTTGGGTGCATGCCGTATCGGTCGGCGAAACCCGCGCCGCGCAGCCTTTGGTGGAAGCGCTGCGCCGCCATTTCCCCGACGCGCCGCTGCTCATGACCCAAATGACGCCGACCGGACGCGCCGCCGCGAAAGAACTGTTCCCCGACGCGCAATGCCGTTACCTGCCTTACGACAAACCCGAATGGGTCGCCCAATTCCTGAAGGAACACCGCCCCCTGTTCGGCGTGCTGATGGAAACGGAAATCTGGCCCAACCTCATGCACGCCTGCGCCGACGCGCACGTCCCCCTGTTTCTCGCCAACGCCCGCCTGTCTGAAAAATCGCAGCGCGGCTATTTGAAAATCCGCAACCTGTTCGAGCCTGCGCTGCAAACCTTAAGCGGCTGTTTCGCGCAAACCGCCGAAGACGCGGAGCGGCTGCACTTGATCGGCGCGTCCAACGTCCATGTCTGCGGCAACACCAAATACGATATTTCCCCGCCCGAACGGATGCGCGCGCTGGCGGCGGCCTTCCGCGAACGCATAGGCACGCGCCCCGTCGCCGTCTGCGCCAGCACCCGCTTTTACAAAGACCAAGACGAAGCGGCGCTCTTGCTCGAAGCATGGAAAAAATATACCGGCGATGCCTTGCTGGTCGTCGTTCCGCGCCATCCGGAGCGTTTTCAGACGACCTTTGAAACGGCGCAGGCATTGGGTTATACCGTTCAAAAACGCAGCGACAACCTGCCGGTTTCCCGGCAAACCCAAGTCTGGGTGGGCGACAGCATGGGCGAACTCTTTGCCTACTACCTCAGTTCGGATGTCGCCTTTGTCGGCGGCAGCCTCGTGGACAGCGGCTGTCAAAACATCATCGAGCCGATAGCCTGCGGCATTCCGACCGTGTTCGGCTTTTCCGCCTACAACTTTGCCGCCGCCTGCCGCAGCGCGCTGGAAGCCCAAGCGGCGGTGCAGGTGCAGAATGCGGACGAATGGCGTACCTTCGTGGCAGCCTGTTTGGAAAACCCGAGCGAACGCAGCCACTTCGCCCAACAGGCGGCACGCTTTGTCGCCGGCCATCAAGGCGCCAGCCGTCGGATGGCGGACGAAATTGCCGCGTCCGTGCGCCATCTGACACACGAAAAAGCTTAAGGATGAAACAAAGCTTGCCCCCCAAACGAAAGGTCGTCTGAAAACCCGAATTTAGGTTTTCAGACGACCTTTTTGTCTTGTTTACGGATTGCCGCGAATCAGGCGGCGTTGCCCGCACTGCCCTGACGGCAAGCCATTCCGCCTTATAGTGGATTAAAATTGCAATGATACGGCGT
>NZ_KV821544.1:0-23473 GCF_001815675.1 Neisseria sp. HMSC065D04 | reverse complement strand
GCCTTGTCTCATTTTTATTTTAATCCACTATATTTCGCCATTTCCGCGAACACTTGATGCGCGGTGGCGATGGTTTCGTCAATCAGCTCGGGCGTGTGCGCGGCGGAGACAAAGCCCGCTTCATAGGCGGACGGGCCGAAGGCGGTGTTGCGGTCGAGCATGCCGTGGAAGAAGCGTTTGAAGGCGTCGATATTGGAACGCGCCATGTCGCCGTAATTTTGCGGGGTGTGTGCGGCGAAATACAGGCCGAACATACCGCCCACGCTGTCGGCGGTGAACTCGATGCCGTGTGCTTTGGCGGCGGCGGCAAGCCCGTCGGCGAGGCGGCGGGTCAAGGCGGTCAGGTTTTCGTAGAAGCCTTCGCGCTGGATGATTTCAAGCGTTTTCAAGCCGGCGACGACGGCAATCGGGTTGCCTGATAATGTGCCTGCCTGATACACGCCGCCCAGCGGGGAAATGCATTCCATGATGTCTTTGCGTCCGCCGAACGCGGCAAGCGGCATACCGCCGCCAATGACTTTGCCCATCGTGGTCAGGTCGGGCGTGATGCCGTGCAGCGATTGCGCGCCGCCGAGCGCGACGCGGAAGCCGGTCATCACTTCGTCGTAAATCAACACGGCGCCGTGTTTTTCGGTCAATTCGCGCAGGGCTTTGACGAAGGCTTCGGTCGGGCGGACCAGGTTCATATTGCCGACGAAGGGTTCGAGGATGACGCAGGCGATTTCGTCGCCGTTGCGGGCGAACGCTTCTTCGAGCTGGGCGGTGTTGTTGTATTCGAGGACTAAGGTGTGTTTGGTAAAGTCGGCGGGAACGCCTGCGGAAGACGGGTTGCCGAAGGTGAGCAGGCCGCTGCCGGCTTTGACGAGCAGGCTGTCGGAATGGCCGTGGTAGCAGCCTTCGAATTTGATGATTTTGTCGCGTCCGGTAAAGCCGCGTGCGAGGCGGATGGCGGTCATGGTGGCTTCAGTGCCGGAGCTGACGAGGCGCAGCCGTTCGACGGACGGCATGATTTTGGCGATTTCTTCGGCGATGACGATTTCGCCTTCGGTGGGCGCGCCGAACGACAAACCGCCCAACGCGGCTTCGCGCACGGCTTCGATGACTTCGGGGTGCGCGTGTCCGACAATCGCAGGTCCCCACGAACCGACGTAATCGGTGTAGCGCGTGCCGTTTTCGTCCCAAACATACGCGCCTTCGGCTTTTTTGATGAAGCGCGGCACGCCGCCGACGCTGCCGAATGCGCGGACGGGGGAATTCACGCCGCCGGGGATGATGGCTTTGGCGCGGTCAAACAGGATTTCGTTACGGTTCATAGCGGGTTCTTTCTGAGGTCGTCTGAAAAATAAGCGGTATTTTATCATCAGATTGCCCGCGCCAGCCGTTTCAGACGACCCCGAAAGCCCAAACCGCCACGGCGCAACGCCGTATCTGAAAATGAAAATTGTTCTGTAAAAACAATCACTCTGTTCATATTTGAAGCGTTTGTGCTATAATCCGCACCCATTTATACCATAAAGAAAACATCATGTTACGCGGATTCATTTTAATGCTTACCCTTTTGGTTTCCACCGTCTCCTACGCCGCCCAGCGCAAGCTGCCGAGCGATATGGACGCGGCGGTTTTGAAACAGGTCGAACTACCTTATCTGAAAGTGAGCCGTGGCGGCTTCTCATGGACGCGCCTCTTGACGCTGGGCCTTGCCGACGGCAATTCCGCCAAGCTGCAGATTACCCGTTTCACCAAAATCCACGACGAAAACGACCGCTTCATCCCGATGGGGCGGCTGGCGGGAAAAACCGGCAAAACCATCGCCTTCAAACACAACGACACCAACGCCCTCGTGCGCGAAGTGTGGGTTTTGACCGACGACGAAGCCTCCCGTTTTACCGCGCAAAAAGAAGTCCGCGACGAGATTAAGCAAGACGCGCAATAAGCCGCCAGCCCGTTTCAGACGACCCAAGCACACACCGCGTGGTTGGCTGTTGCAGCCGCAGCAGCGTAACCGCGCATTTTTGCGCCCTGACGAATCAGTGTTTCAGACGACCCGCCAAGCCTTCCCCAAGGTCGTCTGAAATCAAGATTTCCATAACAATCAGCCCCGCAATTACGGGCTACCTGAGAAAGACACAAACCATGAAAAAAGTATTTATCCGCACCTTCGGCTGCCAAATGAACGAATACGACAGCGAAAAAATGCTCGCCGTACTCGCCGAAGAAAACGGCGGCATCGAACAAGTGACCGAAGCCGACGAAGCCGACATCATCCTCTTCAACACCTGCTCCGTGCGCGAAAAAGCGCAGGAAAAAGTGTTCTCCGACTTAGGCCGCGTGCGCCCGCTCAAAGAAAAAAATCCCGACCTCATCATCGGCGTTGCCGGCTGCGTCGCCTCCCAAGAAGGCGAAAACATCATCAAACGCGCGCCTTATGTGGACGTCGTCTTCGGCCCGCAAACGCTGCACCGCCTGCCCAAAATGATTGTGGATAAAGAAACCAGCGGCCTGTCGCAAGTCGATATTTCCTTCCCCGAAATCGAAAAATTCGACCACCTGCCGCCCGCCCGCGTCGAAGGCGGCGCAGCATTCGTGTCCATCATGGAAGGCTGTTCCAAATACTGCTCGTTCTGCGTCGTCCCCTACACCCGCGGCGAAGAATTCTCCCGCCCGCTGAACGACGTTTTGACCGAAATCGCCAACCTCGCCCAGCAAGGCGTGAAAGAAATCAACCTCTTGGGACAAAATGTCAACGCCTATCGCGGCGAAATGGAAGACGGCGAAATCTGCGACTTCGCCACCCTGCTGCGCATCGTCCACGAAATCCCCGGCATCGAGCGTATGCGCTTCACCACCAGCCACCCGCGCGAGTTTACCGACTCGATTATCGAGTGCTACCGCGACCTGCCCAAGCTGGTGTCGCACCTGCACCTGCCGATTCAAAGCGGTTCCGACCGCGTATTGAGCGCGATGAAACGCGGCTACACCGCCTTGGAATACAAATCCATCATCCGCAAACTGCGCGCCATCCGCCCCGACTTGTGCCTGAGCAGCGACTTCATCGTCGGCTTCCCCGGCGAAACCGAGCGCGAGTTCGAGCAGACCCTGAAGCTGGTGAAAGACATCGCCTTCGATTTGAGCTTCGTCTTCATTTACAGCCCGCGCCCCGGCACACCCGCCGCCAACCTGCCGGACGACACCCCGCACGCCGAAAAAGTGCGCCGCCTCGAAGCCCTGAACGAAGTCATCGAAGCCGAAACCGCCCGCATCAACCAAACCATGATCGGCACCGTACAACGCTGTCTGGTCGAAGGCATCTCCAAAAAAGACCCCGACCAGCTCCAAGCCCGTACCGCCAACAACCGCGTGGTCAACTTCACCGGCACGCCCGATATGATCAACCAAATGATCGATTTGGAAATCACCGAAGCCTACACCTTCTCCCTGCGCGGCAAACCGGTCGAAGCATAAAGCCGTTCCGCCATAGCAAAGGTCGTCTGAAAACCTGTATCTTGGTTTTCAGACGACCTTTTTGTATCTTGGGCAAGTTCGGAAAGACTTAGTGTTTAAAAACGTACTTTAATTGACTTGTTCCACCAAAAAATCCACAAAAGCCCGGATTTTCGGGCTGACGGCATTGTCGCCGTAATAGACGGCGTAAAACGGTTTGGCTTCGTTCAAGGCGCGGTCGGGCAGGAGTTCGTGCAGGTGTCCCGCTGCGATATCGGCGGCGACGGTGAAATCCGACAGGCAGGCAATGCCGTTGCCTTCCAGGCACAGGCGGCGGATGGTTTCGCCACTGTTGGCGGACAATTGCGGCACGGCGGCGTAGGGCGTGTGGCCGGTGTCGGCAAACGGCCAGTTGTTCAGGGTTTTGGGCTCGGAGAAGCCGATAAGGGTGTGCCGCGACAGGTCGGCGACGGTTTGGGGTGTGCCATGACGGGCGAGATAATCGGGCGCGGCAACGAGTTTCAGACGGCTGTCGAACAGATGACGGGCGCGCAAGGCAGAGTCGTGCAGGCTGCCTGCGCGGATGGCGATGTCCACGCGCCGCTCGATGAGGTCGATGTAGCCTTCGGACGAGGTGAGCAGCAGCGACACCTGCGGATAGCGTTCGCAGAACGGGCGTACCAGCGGGGCGACGAGGTGCAGCAGCGTGGGCGTGGCGGAATCCACCCGAAGCACGCCCTGCGGCGCGCCGCCTGCGGAGAGGATTTCGGCTTCGGCGGCCTCGATGTCGTGCAGTATCTGCCGCGCGCGCTCGAAAAAGCGGCAGCCTTCTTCGGTGAGCCGCAGTTGGCGCGTGGTACGGTTGAGCAGGTTGGCGGAGAGTTTGTCTTCCAGCCGCTTCACGGTGCGGCTGACGGCGGAGTTGGCCAGCCCGAGCCGTTCTGCCGCACGGCTGAAACTGCCGCTTTCCACCACCTGCACAAACACAGCCAGTTCGTCCGAATGGGTTTTCATTATTGCGTTTCCTAGAAAAGTGTTTTGCAATTGTTGCCGTTTTTCATTATAAAGCATCGGGGTACAATAATGCTTTTTCAACGCAAATATTTGAGGGACCAACATGAATATTCTGTTAATTGACGGCGGCCAACATTTCGGCCATTCCGCCGGCCGCCTGAACCACACGCTGCACCAAACCGCGCGCGACACGCTGACCGCACTCGGCCATGCGGTGAAGGAAACCGTGATTGAAGCAGGCTACGACAAAGATGCCGAGGTGGAAAAATGGCTGTGGATGGACGCGGTCATCTGGCAGATGCCCGGCTGGTGGATGGGCGAGCCGTGGACGGTGAAAAAATATATCGATGAAGTGTTTACCGCAGGCGTGGGCGAAAACAAGCTGGTGGCCAACGACGGTCGCCACCGTGTAAACCCGACGGAAGGCTACGGCACGGGCGGCTTGCTGCATGGCAAAAAACACATGATTTCATCCACTTGGAACGCGCCGATTGAGGCGTTTACCCGAGAAGGCGATTTCTTTGAGGGCGCGGGCGTGGACGGCGTGTACCTGCATTTCCACAAGGCCAACGAGTTCCTCGGCACCACGCGCCTGCCCTCGTTCATCTGCAACGATGTGATCAAGAATCCGCAGGTGGAGCGGTATTTGGCGGATTATCGGGCGCATTTGGAGAAGGTGTTCGGTAAAGCATAGTTGAGAGATCCGACCCGCTTGGTTGCCGATACGGTATCTGCTATCCGCCGTATCGATGTAGGTAGGCTGGCTATACGCAGAGTATTTGATATTCGTGTACACCAAATAAATCAAAGGTCGTCTGAAAACCCGTATCGTGGTTTTCAGACGACCTTTTTGTATCGTGTCGGCATCAACAGTCAGCTCACCGAATCCCGCCTGTCTTTTAGCAATTTCACGATACCGCGTATTGACAGCCCCATAGGGGTCGTCTGAAAATCAGTTTTCGCGCTTTCAGACGACCTTTTTACGTTTAACAACCCGTCCGAAGCCGCCCCATATCCCCAGCGAGAAAAACCATGTCCCTGCAAAACCTCTCCAACATCCGCACCCTTGTCGTCAAAGTCGGCTCCAGCCTCGTTACCGCGGGCGGCAAAGGCATAGACCAAGCCGCACTCGACCGCTGGGCGGCGCAAATCGCCGAACTGGGCAAACAAGGCGTGCAAACCGTCCTCGTTTCCAGCGGCGCCATCGCTGAAGGCATCAAACGGCTGGGCTGGAGCAAACGCCCCACCGCCATCAACGAACTGCAAGCCGCCGCCGCCGTCGGGCAAACCGGCATTGCCCAAGCCTACGAAGCCGCGTTCGCACCGCACGGCATCCGCACCGCCCAAATCCTGCTCACCCACGACGACCTGAGCAACCGCACCCGCTACCTCAACGCCCGCAGCACCCTGCAAACCCTGCTGTCCAAAGGCATCGTCCCCGTCATCAATGAAAACGACACCGTGACCACCGACGAAATCAAACTCGGCGACAACGACACCCTCGGCGCGCTCGTGACCAACCTCATCGAAGCCGACGCCCTCGTCCTTCTGACCGACCAAAAAGGCCTGTACGACAGCGACCCGCGCAAAAATCCGCAAGCCAAACTGATTCCGACCATCGCAGCCGACCATCCCGACCTCGAAAGCATGGCGGGCGGCGCGGGCAGCAGTGTCGGCACAGGCGGCATGTACACCAAAGTAACCGCCGCCAAACGCGCCGCACTCAGCGGAGCCGCCACCGTCGTCGCATGGGGCGGCGAACCCGACGTCCTCGTCCGCCTTAAACAAGGCGAAAGCATAGGCACGCTCTTCACCAGCGCACACAGCCGCGTCGCCGCCCGCAAACAATGGCTGCTCGGACACGTCCAAACCGCCGGCAGCCTGACCGTCGATAGCGGCGCGGCAAAAGCCCTGACCGAACAACACGCCAGCTTGCTGCCCGTCGGCTGCATCCGCGCGGACGGACATTTCCACCGCGGCGAACTCGTTGCCATCCTCGATACCGACGGCAAAGAAATCGCCCGCGGCCTGACCAATTACAGCAGCGGCGAAACCGCCAAAATCCTGCAAACCCCGTCCGAACGCATCGCCGAAAAATTAGGCTATACCCACGAAGACGAACTCATCCACCGCGACAATATGGCGTCGCATTGGTAAAAAAGGTCGCCTGAAACCATATAGTGGATTAACTCTAAATCAGGACAAGGCGACGAAGCCGCAGACAGTACAGATAGTACGGAACCGATTCACTTGGTACTTCAGCACCTTAGAGAATCGTTCTCTTTGAGCTAAGGCGAGGTAACGCCGTACTGGTTTAAAGTTAATCCACTATATTATTGGGTTTCAGACGACCTCCCCTCCCATCCAACCAAAGGAAATCAGCATGAAAAAATTCATCTTCCTCACCACCGCCCTCCTGCTCCTCAACGCCTGCGCCGCCCAATCCGGACAAGGCAGTTCCGCACAAGTCTATGGCGAAATCAAAGGCGGCGTAGAAAGCAGCCACGTCCACTAAGCGGGCGGAACGGCAGGCATTGCCCACGCAGAAGATGCCGCCCCAATCATCCGTTCTTCATATAGTGGATTAACTCTAAATCAGGACAAGGCGACGAAGCCGCAGACAGTACAGATAGTACGGAACCGATTCACTTGGTACTTCAGCACCTTAGAGAATCGTTCTCTTTGAGCCTAAGGCGAGGCAACGCCGTACCGGTTTAAAGTTAATCCACTATACAATCCGCATGACGAACATCGTGCCATAAAATCAAAAGGTCGTCTGAAACTTGGTTTACCCGGTTTTCAGACGACCTTTTCTATTGGACTGAAGACAAATGTTTGGACGGCAGTCATTCCCGCGCCAAACAGGAAAAGGACAAGGCTGATGTTGCGACAACGTCGTCTGAAACGGCTTACGGACAGCACCCAGTTTCTATTCAAACCTTTTCGCCGCTACGGCTTTCAGCCCTTAATCCTGCCTGTCGGTACGGTTTCTCCCAATCAGCGGATAATCCCGCGCGTGGATTGGGCGAAGAAGTCTTTAAACACCACCAGCTCCGCCTGCGTTTCGGCGCGGCGGAGGATGTCGGCTTTGGCTTCTTCAAACGGGATGCCGCGGTGGTAGATGGTTTTATACACATCTTTGACGGCGGCGATCTGCTCGGCGGTGAAGCCGTTGCGGCGCATGCCTTCGCTGTTGATGCCTGCGGGTTCGGCGCGGTAGCCTGCCGCCATGAAGTAAGGCGGTACGTCTTTGTGTACGCCTGCGGCGAAGGCGGTCATGGCGTAGTCGCCGATTTGGCAGAACTGGAACACCAGCGTGTAGCCGCCCAAGACGACGTAGTCGCCGATGGTAACGTGTCCGGCGAGGGAGGCGTTGTTGGCGAAGATGGTGTGGTTGCCGATGACGCAGTCGTGCGCGAGGTGGCAATACGCCATAATCCAGTTGTCGTCGCCGACGCGGGTTTCGCCGATGCCGGTTACCGTGCCGAGGTTGAAGGTGGTGAATTCGCGGATGGTGTTGCCGTTGCCGATAATCAGCTTGGTCGGCTCATCGCGGTATTTTTTGTCCTGCGGGATTTCGCCGAGGCTGGCAAATTGGAAAATGCGGTTGTTTTCGCCGATGGTGGTGTGGCCGTTGATGACGGTATGCGGGCCGATTTCGGTGTTCGCGCCGATTTGGACGTTGGGGCCGATAACGGTGTACGCGCCGACTTTGACGCTGGAGTCGAGTTCGGCTTTGGGGTCAATGACGGCGGTCGGGTGGATGAGGGTCATGTTTTTCCTTTCCTGTCGTGTTGCCGCAAAGATGCGCGACGGCAACAGGTCGTCTGAAACTTTCAGACGACCTTTTTCTGAACACTCAAACCACGCGTTTGGCACACATGATGATGGCTTCGACGGCGACTTGTCCGTCCACTTTGGCGACGGCGCTGAATTTGCCGATGCCGCGTTTGTTGGTCAGCAGCTCGACTTCGAAAACGAGTTGGTCGCCGGGGATGACTTGGCGTTTGAAGCGGGCTTCGTCTATGCCGGCGAAGAAGAAGAATTCGTTTTCTTTGCGGCCGCCTTCACTGAGGATGGCGAGTGTGCCGCAGGCTTGCGCCATGGCTTCGATGATGAGTACGCCGGGCATGACGGGCAGGTCGGGGAAATGGCCTTGGAACTGCGGCTCGTTCATGGTGACGTTTTTAATCGCGGTCAGGGTTTTCATGGACTCGAAGGCGGTGATGCGGTCGAGTTGCAAAAACGGGTAGCGGTGGGGAATGAGTTTTTGGATGTCTTTGGCTTCGATGGGGAGTTGTACGTCCATGTTCGTCGTATTCCTTGGTATTTCGAGGTTGGCTGGGCGGTTTCATCGCGGGGGCTTTAAAACGGCAGGCTTTGCTGCTTTGTCGGGATTTAAAGCGCATCCGCCATGTAAACCGATTGTGGGATTATTCGTCTTTTTCGCTGTCGCTCAGACGGTTTTCCAATGTTTTGAGGCGTTTGTTCATTTCGCTCAGGCGGTGGATGTAAACGGCGTTGCGCGCCCATTCTTTATGGGTGGACATCGGGAAGATGCCGGCGAGGTGTTTGCCGCTTTCGGTAATGCTGTGGGTCACGGACGTGCCGCCGCCGATGGTGGTTTTGTCGGCGATTTCGATGTGTCCGACCGTACCGACGCCGCCGCCGATAATGCAGTAGCTGCCGATGGTAACGCTGCCTGATATGCCGGTTTTGGCGGCGATGACGGTGTGCGAACCGATTTTGCAGTTGTGTCCGATTTGGACTTGGTTGTCGATTTTGGTGCCGTTGCCGACGGTGGTGTCGCTCATCGCGCCGCGGTCGATGTTGGTGTTCGAGCCGATTTCTACGTCGTCGCCCAGCGTTACCGCGCCGGTTTGCGGGATTTTAAACCATGAATCGCCGGCGAAGGCGAGTCCGAATCCGTCCGCGCCGATGACTGCGCCGCTGTGGATTTCAACGCGGTTGCCCAGTGTGCAGCCGTAATAAACGACGGCGTTGGGATGCAGGACGACTTCGTCGCCCAGTTTGCAATCGTGTTGGACAACGGCGTTTGCCAAGATGCGGCAGCCTTCACCAAGCATGGTGTTTGCGCCGATGTAGGCATTTGCGCCGATTTCGCAGCTGGCAGGAACGGTGGCGCCCTCTTCGACGACGGCGGTCGGATGGATGCCGCCGCGCGCTTTGACGATGGGCGAAAACAGGCGGGCGACTTTGGCGAAATAGAGATAGGGGTCGTCGGCGACAATCAGGTTGCGCCCTTCAAATTCGTCCACTGCTTTGGCAGAAACGATGACCGCACCCGCGCTGCTGTCGTGGACTTCGGCTTTGTATTTCGGATTGGCGAGGAAGCTGATGTGTTCCGCCTGCGCGTCTGCGAGCGGGCGCACGGCGGCGACGGAAATGTCCTTGCCGCGCCATTCGCCGCCAAGCTGCGCTGTGATTTGGGACAGGGTGTAGGTTTTTGAAGTCATGATGTTTCGTAAACTTTGAGATGAGGTCGTCTGAAAAAGGACGGCGGGAGCAGTCGGACAGAACAGTTTGCCTAAAACGTATGCCGGCAGGAGTGATAAGACAGGTAATTATATCGTTTATTGGATTTTCAGACGACCCTTTGCTTGAAAGAGGTCGTCTGAAAACAGGTTTGCTGTATCTCGTTCAGCCTTCCGATTAACGTGTATTCAGGGCTTTAATCACGCTGTCGGTAATGTCGTAACGTGCGTTGACGTAAATCACGTCCTGCAAAATCACATCATAGCCTTCGCGTTTGGCAAGATCGACGATGATGCGGTTGGCGTTTTGCTGGAGGGCGGCAAATTCTTCGTTGCGGCGCAGGTTGTAGTCTTCTGCCAGCTCCGCCTGTTTCTTGCGGAACTGCTGAACCAGCTCGCCCCAGCGTTTTGCCGCAGCTTCACGCTCTTTGCCCTGCAATTTGCCTTCGGACAGGGATTTTTCGAGCTTCTCACCTTCTTGCTGCAATTTCTGCAAAGCGTCCTGACGGCTGCGGAATTCCTTTTCCAAGGTCGTCTGAATGCGTTGCGCCTGCTTGGACTCAAGATAAACGCGCTCGGTATTGATAAAGCCGATTTTCTGTACGGCTTCCGCCGCCGCAGCTTGGTTCATCAACCCGAAGCCCAATAAAGCCGCGCCGCCGAGGCGGAAGGCGTTGGCAATGATGTTCATCTGGATTTCCTTGATTTTGTATCCCGCCAATCAGCGGGATGACGGTTTGTTTTTAAAAAGAGGCAGAACGCCCCGCCCCTTTTCCTTCAGGTCGTCTGAAAATGTTTATCTGCATAGGGATTTCGATTTTCAGACGACCTTGTTCTGCCTACGTCAGAATGTGGTACCCAATTGGAACTGGAAGCGTTGGATTTCGTCGCTGTCTTTTTTCTTCAGCGGGTAGGCGTAGCTGAACTTCATCGGACCCAGCGGCGAGAGCCAAGTTACTGCCGCACCGGCGGAGTAGCGCAACTCTTCCTTGAAGGTCGATTTGTGGGTCTTGCCTAAGCCGTATGGGTTTTGAGCGGCATTGTTGGTGTAGTAGGTATTGCTACTGCTGTCGTTATAAGTTTTGCCGTCCCATACGCTGCCCGCGTCGGCAAACAGGCTCAGGCGGACGGAGCGGGAATCTTTGATGCCCGGCATCGGGAACAGCAACTCGGCGGAAACGTTGGCTTTTTTGTTGCCGCCGTAGCTGATTTTCTCGCCGTATTCGTCATAAACTTTCGGACCCAGCGTGCCGCTCTCGTAACCGCGTACGGAGCCTAAGCCGCCGCCGTAGAAGTTTTCAAAGAACGGCATGGTTTTGGTTTTGCCGTAACCGTTGCCGACGCCGACTTCGCCGCCGAGCATCAGGGTGAAGTCTTTGGTCAGCGGGAAGAACCAGGTTTGGTTGTGGGTCAGTGTGTAGTATTGCAGGTCGCTGCCCGGCAGGGCGATTTCGCCGTTGATGCCGGTCATGTAACCGCGGGTCGGCCACAAGGCGCTGTCGGTTTTATTGCGTCCCCAGCCGATTGTACCTTTGTACAGCCAGCCTTTGAAGCTGCCCACGCCGTCCGTGCCTTTACCATATTGGTTGATAAAGTCGGCATAACGTTTAGGCGCGCCTTTGTAGGTATTCACGGTCAGGTGTTCCGCCGCCAGACCCAAATTGACGCGGTCGTATTCGGTAACGGGGATGCCCATGCGCACGCCCGCGCCTGCGGTGGTGGTTTTATATTGTTTCGCGCTGGAAGAGGCTTTACGCGGGTCGTAAGACTTGCCGTAAATATCGTAACCGAGGCTTACGCCGTCGGGTGTGAAATACGGATCGGTAAACGACAGCGAGCCGTTCAGCGTGGTTTTACTGCGTGAGGCGCGCAGGGAAACGGATTTACCCGTACCGAACAGGTTGTCTTGGGAAACGCCTACGGACATGACCAAGCCGGTATCCTGAACCCAGCCCGCACTCATATCCAGCGAACCGGTAGAACGCTCGTTCACGCTCATGTTCAAATCGACTTGGTCGGGCGTATTGGCAACCGGTACAGCATCGAATTGTACGTTGTCGAAGTAGCCCAGCAGCTCGACACGCTCTTTGGAACGTTGCAGCTTGGAAGTGTCGTAAGGCGCGGATTCCATCTGACGCAATTCGCGGCGCACGACTTCGTCACGGGTTTTGTTGTTGCCGGTGATGTTGATTTCGTTCACATAAATTTTGCGGCCGGGTTCGACATTCAGGACGAAATCGACAGTTTGAGTCTCGGCATTAGGCACTGGCTGAACGTTGACTTCGCTGAACGCGTAGCCTGCCGTACCCATGCGGTTTTGGATGGCTTCGAGCGATTTGACCATTTGGGCGCGTTCGTACCATTTGCCCTTTTTCATGGTCAGCAGTTTTTGCAGCTCTTCTTTCGGCACTTCGCGGGTGTCGCCTTCTATGCGAACGTCGCCCCAACGGAAGCGTTCGCCCTCGTCAACCGTGATTTTAATGGTTTGCTTGGTTTTGTCTTCGTTGGTCTGGATGTCGGTATCCAGAATGCGGAAATTGAAGTAGCCGTTGTTTTGGTAGAACTCGCTGACGCGCTCCATGTCTTGCGAGAATTTCTGCTCGTTAAACTGGTTGCTCTTGGTCAGCCAAGTCCACATGCCGCCTTCGCTCAAAGACATTTGTTTCATGAGCTTGCGGTCGGAATAGACTTTGTTGCCTTCAAATTCGATGTCGGTAATCTTGGTGGTTTTACCCTCATCGATGGCGATGTCGATGGAAACGCGGTTACGCGCGAGTTTGGTGACGGTCGGCGTGATTTGGACCGACTGCTTGCCGCGGCTTTTGTATTCTTCCTTCAGGCTGGCGACAGACTGGCTCAGCGTGGCCGGATTGAAGTATTGGGATTGCGCCAAACCGAAGGATTCAAGGTTTTTCTTGATTACATCGTTTTGCAGCATTTTCGCGCCGGTGATGTTCAGCGTGCTGATGGTCGGGCGTTCGATAACGGTCAGCAAGACCTGATTGCCCATGGTCTCTACGCGGACATCGTCAAAAAAACCGGTCGCATACAGACTTTTGATGATTTCTTCGCTGCGTGCGTCGCTGAATTGGTCGCCGACTTTGACGGGCAGGTAGTTGAAGACCGTACTCGGTTCGGTGCGCTGCAAACCTTCGACGCGGATGTCTTGAATGGTGAAGTCGGCAAACGCCAAAGGCGACATGCCCAATACCATCAAAGCAGAAGCAATCTGTTTCAATTTCATAAAATTATCCAAACAAACGGTTGATGTCATTAAAGAAAGCCAGTGCCATCATTAAGAGCATGGCAGCCAGTCCGAGGCGCAGGCCGATTGCCTGTATGCGCTCGCTCAAGGGCTTTCCGCGTATCCATTCGGCAGTGTAGAACACCAAATGCCCGCCGTCCAATACGGGGATGGGCAACAAGTTCAACACGCCTAAACTAATGCTGACCAACGCGAGGAATTCCAAATAGCTTTGAAATCCCAGCTGTGCCGTTTTTCCGGCGACGTCGGCAATGGTCAGCGGACCTGAAATATGGTTCAGGGAGGCATTGCCCGTAATCAGTTTTCCGAAGAATTTTACCGTCATCCAAGCGTTGTTGACGGTTTTGTCCCAGCCCATCGCAAATGCTTCTGCGACAGACGGCTTATATTCGCGCTTGATTTCTTTTGTCCACGCTTCGTCGCCCTGAGGACCGAAGCCTACCCTGCCGACCAGCGTTCTGTCGGGTTGCTGGATACTGTCGGGGCGGATGGTCGTCTGAAAAGTTTTACCGTCGCGCTCATAAATCAATTCGATTTTCTTGCCCGGGCTTTGGCGTACGATTTCCACCCATTGCTGCCAAGTCTCGATGTCTTGTCCGTCGGCACTGATCAGCTTGTCGCCTTTTTTCAAACCGGCTTTTTCAGCCGGGCTGTTTTCTGTCATTTCGCCGACGCGGGTGGTGATTTTAAAAGGCGACAACCCGATATAGCCTTGGTTTTTCGCAATTTTACCTGCTTCAGGCGTACCGGCGGCATCGATAATCCGCATGGTTTTTTGCCCCGAGCTCGTCTGAACGGCAACATTTACCTTGCCTGACTCGATGTTCAACACGATTTCTTGCTGGGCTTTTTCCCACTCGCCGACGTTAACGCCGTTAACCGAAATAATTTTGTCTCCGGGCTGAAAACCTGCTTTTGAGGCGATGGTATTTTGCTCGACCATGCCGACATAAGGGCGGATTTCGGTAACGCCGAAGGAAAAACTCAAGCCGTAAAGCAGAACCGCCAGCGCGAGATTGGTCAGCGGGCCTGCGGCAACGATGGCGATGCGTTTGGCGGGATGCTGTTTGTCGAAGGCGTAAGGCAGGTCTGCCTGCGTCACTTCCCCCTCGCGCGTATCGACCATTTTGACATAGCCGCCCAATGGGATGGGCGCCAAACACCATTCGGTATCGCCGCGCTTTCTGCTGAAAAACGGTTTGCCGAAGCCGACGGAAAAGCGTACGACTTTGACGCCGCACAATCTGGCGACGATGTAGTGTCCGAACTCGTGCAGGCTGACCAAAATCAGGATGGCGAAAATAAAAGCTAGAAGGGTTTGCAAAAGAATCTCTCTGGTTGGGTATGGGTTGACGTTGTCGATGTTTCAGACGACGTATCAAGGTAGGGGTCGTCTGAAAAGCATTCGCAATGTGTAGAAAATATTATTGGCGTTATTTTGCCGATTATAAAGTCAGTCTGCCGTTTTGTCCGCCACACATGACGGGTGGGCGGGTTTTCAGACGACCTGTCATTTTTTATCGTTGCGGCACGGTTTATCCCAATGCGGCGATAAATTCCTGCGCCTGCCTGCGGGTAATGGCGTCTTGCGCCAGCAGGTTTTCGATGTTGCCGAGGTCGTCTGAAAAGTCTTGTGCGAGACAATGGGCGACGGTTTTGGCAATGTCGGTAAACTTAATCTGCCCGTCTAAGAAGGCGGCGACGGCGGCTTCGTTGGCGGCGTTCAAGACGCAGGGTGCGGTTCCGCCCGCGTTCATGGCTTCATAGGCAAGCTTCAGACAAGGGAAGCGGTCAAAGTCGGGCTTTTGGAAGGTCAACGCAGACAATGCGTCGAAATCCAGGTCGCCGACACCCGAATCGATGCGCTCGGGCAAGCCCAAACAATAAGCGATGGGCGTACGCATATCGGGATTGCCCAGTTGCGCCAGCACGGAGCCGTCGCGGTAGCGCACCATGCTGTGTATCACGGATTGCGGATGGATGACGACTTCGAGTTTATCAGGCGGGCAGTTGAACAGCCAATGCGCTTCAATCAGCTCCAAACCTTTGTTCATCATGGTGGCGGAATCGACGGAGATTTTGCGCCCCATGCTCCAATTAGGGTGTTTGACCGCTTGCGCGGGCGTAATGCTGTCGAACGTGCCTAAATCGGCCGTCAGAAACGGGCCGCCGGAAGCGGTCAGGATAATCGAACGGATGCCGTGTTCGTTCAGACGACCTGTGTAATCGCGCGGCAAAACTTGGAAAATGGCGTTGTGTTCGCTGTCGATGGGCAACACTGCCGCGCCGTTTGCGCGGGCGGTTTCCATAAACAACGCGCCGGAAACCACCAGCGTCTCTTTGTTCGCCAGATAAATGGTTTTGCCTTTCTGCGCCGCCGCCAGCGCGGAAGGCAGGCCCGCCGCACCGACGATGGCGCACATGACACCGCTGACTTCGTCGGCAGACGCAACGTCAACCAATGCCTGCGCGCCGTGTAAAACCTGCGTCGCCGCGCCGTCGCGTTTCAACAGGGCTTCAAGCCGGGCGGCGTGTTCGGTATCGGCAACGACGGCATAGTCTGGGCGAAATGTTTGACATTGAGCCGCCAGTTTCTCAACCTGCTTATGCCCCGCCAACGCGAATACGCGGAATTTTTCGGGATGGCGCGAAACAACGTCCAGCGTGCTTTCGCCTATGCTGCCGGTACTGCCTAATATGGTCAGGACTTGTGGTGTCATGGTGTGTTCTTTATGTACTGCTTTCGGATTTCAGACGACCTTTGGGCTTGAGGTCGGAAAGGTCGTCTGAAAACGCTTATTCGATATTGTGTTTGATGTGTTCCAACGATTTTTCTATAGTGGATTAACTTAAACCAGGACGGCGTTACCTCGCCTTAGCTCAAAGAGAACGATTCTCTAAGGTGCTGAAGTACCAAGTGAATCGGTTCCGTACCATCTGTACTGTATCTGCGGCTTCCGCCTTGTCCTGATTTAAATTTAATCCACTATAACCGCTTCAGAACAAGCTTTCAAAGGCGGCATAGACGCTGATGACGGCAATCAGGCTATCCACGCGGTCAAACACGCCGCCGTGTCCGGGCAGCAGATTGCTGCTGTCTTTGATGCCCGCCGCGCGTTTGAGCCAGCTTTCCAACAGGTCGCCGCATACGCTGACAACGGTCAACACCAAACCGATTAACACGGTATTGAACCAGCCTGCGTCAAACGTGAGCCAACCAGCCCACCACACCACAGTCATGTACACTGCCACGCAAATCGCGCCGCCGATTGCGCCTTCCCAGCTCTTGCCGGGGCTGACGGTCGGTGCGATTTTGTGTTTGCCGAACGCTTTGCCGCTGAAATACGCGAAAACATCGGCAACCCACACCAAACCCATCACAGCAAGCAGCGACAAGGCATAATCGGGATGCGGACGCAGGGACATGAGTGCGAACCAAAACGGCATGACCAAAAGCCAGCCGACGGTATAAGCCTGCCAGCCGCCGTTCAATTTCCATTTGAATTTCAGCCACAAAGGCATAACGACCAGCCAAAACGCCAAAACGGCGTACCAGACGATATCCGGCAGCATCCAACCGCCTGCGTAGGCAATCACGCCGAACACCAGCGTCGCGGCGAGATAATGATTGGTTTTCAGTTTTTCCAATCCGCTCATGCGGGCGTATTCCCACAGCGTAACCAGGGAAATCAACCCGCAAAATGCCGCCCACAGCCATTGCGGCGCGTAAAACAGCATACCGAGCATCAACGGCAGCATCCACAGCGCCGTGATAATCCGTTGTTTCAACATTTTTAACCCCTTTGCTGCTCTACCGGCAGCTGTTCCGAAGTGCGGCCGAAGCGCCGTTCGCGTTTTTGGAACGAGGCGACAGCATCGTCCAAGGCTTTGCTGTCAAAATCGGGCCACAGGGTATCGGTAAAATAAAGTTCGGCATACGCCATCTGCCAAAGCAGGAAATTGCTGATGCGCGTTTCGCCGCCAGTGCGGATGAACAAATCCGGCTCAGGCGCATCGCCCAGCATCAAGTGTTTCGCCAGCGCGTCTTCCGTAATCTCGGATACGCCTTCGGCAATCAGTTTGTTTGCCGCCTGCAAAATGTCCCAGCGGCCGCCGTAATCCGCGGCGATACTCAGGGTCAGGCCGGTATTGTTCGCCGTCAACGCTTCCGCTTCTTCGATGCCTTGCAGAATCTGCCGGTTGAAGCGTTCGCGGCTGCCCAACACCTTCAGGCGCATATTGTTTTCGTGCAGACGGCGCACCTGCTTTTGCAAAGCCTGCAAAAACAGCCCCATCAGGAACGACACTTCGTCTTCGGGGCGGCGCCAGTTTTCAGTCGAAAAGGCAAACACGGTCAGATATTGCACACCCAGTTTGGCGCAATGCTTTACCATATTTTCCAGCGCGTCCAAGCCGCGTTTGTGCCCCATCACGCGGGGAAGGAAACGCTTTTTCGCCCAACGGCCGTTGCCGTCCATAATCACGGCGATATGCTTCGGAACCGAAGTATGTTCCAAAATGGTCTGCGTGCTGCTCTTCATATCTGCCTTTCGCAGCGCGGCGGTTCAAAGGTCGTCTGAAACGCCGCGGACAAGGGTTTAAATCGCCATCAAATCTTCTTCTTTGGCAGCCAGCGTTTTATCGGCTTCGGCGATGTATTTGTCGGTCAGTTTTTGAACCGCTTCTTCGCCGCGACGTGCTTCGTCTTCTGAAATTTCTTTGTCTTTCAAGAGTTTTTTGATGTGATCGTTTGCATCGCGGCGTACGTTGCGTATGGACACGCGTCCTTCTTCCGCTTCGCTGCGTACGACTTTAATCAAATCTTTACGGCGCTCTTCGGTCAGCATGGGCATAGGTACGCGGATCAAATCGCCGACGGCTGCCGGGTTCAGACCCAAGTTTGAATCGCGGATGGCTTTCTCGACTTTGGCCGCCATATTGCTTTCAAAAGGTTTTACGCCGATGGTGCGCGCGTCCAGAAGCGTCACGTTGGCAACTTGGCTGACCGGAACCATGCTGCCCCAGTATTCGACTTCCACTTGGTCCAACAGACCGGTATGCGCACGGCCGGTACGCACTTTCGCCAAATTCTCTTTCAGCACTTCTACCGAGCGCTGCATTTTGCTTTCCGCTGTTTTTTGAATATCGTTAATCATTTTCTGCTTTCAAATAAGATACTGAATTTAAAACCTCGCCCGGACGCATGACCATCCGAACGGCAAATCAAGCTGTTAACTGCGCATAGTACCGTCATTCGGCGATTCCGACAAGGCAGGGGCGGTTTTGGGCCTTGTTTCTTAACTGATATTTAAATGCCGTTATAGATGAGTTTGGGACGGAAAAGCATGGACGGCCTCGATACAGCCGAATTCATTTGCGTATAGACAAAAAGGTCGTCTGAAAACCTTGTCAACCGGTTTTCAGACGACCTTTATCCTATCCCGCCTCCAACCTCTCTATGGCGAAAGGCAGGATGCAAAACAGAAAATACGCTCCTGTTAAAATGAAATCACGAACCAAAGACCTCGGAGAAGCAGGTATATCAATAATGCGATGGTGATGTTGTTGTATCGCCATTTCATTTGGTTGATGGAAAAAACCAGCAGCATGAGGAGAAAGAATGGTGTTATGTATGACCATACCATTTCTGCTGACACCAATGCGGCACAAATCAATCCCAAAGGGAAAAGAATCATCCAAGCAGGCAACGAAGCAATCGCCCACTTCGACTTTCTATTGCGCGCACGGACAAATTCTCCAATAGAAGAAAAGGTCGTCTGCTTCTGCGTAATCAAAGACAAAATACTTATACCGCCATAAGCTACAGCGCAAATATACAGCGCTTGTTGATAGTTGCTTACTAAACTGATTGAAGCTAAAGGCGTAAGAAGTCCGAGGACGATAAAAGTCAATCGGGAAGAGCGCAGGTGCAGGCGTTCTGCCATAGCCGCGCGGGCGGCAACGCTGCATAAGACAACAGAAATAATGGAAGCAATAATCGGGGATACTGGGGACACATTGTCACGCAAACCCAGAATATCTTCCAAAGCGGTCAACATACTGGTGACGAACATGACCATGACGACAAACAGCAATAGGAGTTGTAATAGAGACCCTTCCCATTGATCGTTGCCACGTTTGAACTGCAAAGCATTAACCAATATCATGCAGGCGAGTGCCCATGAGTTGAGCGGCATAGTCAACCATATGATGAAAACATCGCTGTCTTCATGGTTGAAATGAAACATCGTTAGGCCGATCAGTATCCAGCCGACAAGGAAAATAACCCAGCCGGTCAAAGGCGCGACAACAATCCTCGCCCAAGCCATCTGCCACGGAGACAAAGAAGACATGCGCAACTGATCAAATGCATTGCTGGATACATCTTGGCGCAAACTGCGCTCAATCTGCAGATAAAGGGCGATATTTGAAATGCCGGTACCGAACGCACCGACGCTGGCGATATATTCCACCAGGTTTTCAGAATTGGCATTGGCAAAAACAAACAGGCTGTAGAGTATGATGATGCCTGCAATCATGCCCCAGCTCATGTTGAGCCACATCAGCCTTTGAAATTCGGCGTTAACCCGGATTTTGGGGATATTCAATTTATTGTCCATCGGCTTGCTCCTGTTGCTCTTGTTGCTCCTGCTTGTGGAGATTGAGGCTGTTTTGATAACTGTTTAGCAGCGATGCCTTAATGACGGCAGCTTCGCTCAAAGGCAGGTTTTGTTCAAACAGCTTGCGCAACAAGGCTGCACGCGCTTCTTCTCCCGCATCCAATATGACGGTAACGGCATGATTGTTCCATTCTGCCTGCTTCACGCCTTCCGTATTGCGGACCCGCTCGAATATGGATTCATCCAAACCGACAAATTGCAGCGAAACAGTCTGATCTTCGTTAACATCATCATTAACAGATTGAAATGCCTGAACACGTCCGCCTTTGATAACCAGCATATGCGAACAATATTCGTCCAGCTCGGAAAGAATATGGCTCGACACCAAAATGCTCATGCCTTCATCTTTGAGCTTCAGCAGCAACAAAGACAATTCATGTCGTGCCTCAGGGTCAAGACCGCTGGCAGGTTCATCCAAAAGCAAGAACTTAGGACGATGGATGATGACTTGCCCGATACCGACACGCTGTTTCTGACCACGGGAAAGGTCGCTGACTTTGGCATACAGTTTATGTTCCAAATTAAGCAGGCGAACGGTTTCCAGCAACAAATCGGGAAGTCGCGCATCAGGAATACCGCGGGATTTGGCGGCATACGTTAAGCACTGGATCACGCTCAAACCATCCGGCAACCCAAAAAAATCAGGCAGGTAGCCGAGTTTGGAAAAGCTATCGCGCGGATTATCAAGAATAGGCAGGCCGTCAAGCAAGACATCGCCGGATGTCGGGATTTCCAATCCTGCCATACAACGCATCAAAGTGGATTTGCCGGCACCATTAGGTCCGATTAATCCGGTAATACTGCCCTGCGGAAGTTCAACCGAGACATCGTACAATGCCTGCGTATTGCCGTAGTAAAAATCTAGATGTTGGACATTAATCATAATATTTATAAGATATGAAGGGGTTGGATGCAAAAATCGGGGGCGCTAACGCCGACTGATAAACTTTTATCACACGGATGAAATGACAAAATGGCTTTTCAGACGACCTCAAACATTTCTTGGCATTTCATGATAAACATTCAGCCTCAGCCGTTCCGATCTTGAGCCTTCGTATTATCAACAAAAAACTGTTTGACATACAAAAAACTGCTTCTGCGGTCGCTTTAATAGAAAGACGGATAACTTTACCCTATATCAGCGAACTTAAAAAAGCGGCAAGGACATCTTCCAAGCCGCTTTTTTGTCATTGGTTTGTTACCTTCCAACCTATAAATGGCATATGGAACATCATCAAACACCTCAAAAGATACGTTTTCAGACGACCCCACACTTACCTAGGGCGGCAACAAACGAATAATGGACAAATCCTATTACCATATTTTCGACAGTTTTTCTTTAACTTTAGTCTCCATTTCAGCACTCAAATGGCGACCCAATATTTTGCCGAAATCCTCTTCAGGCGTATAGTTCACCAGCTCAGGGGCTTTGACGACATCTCTAGCGACACTATATACGCTGCCGAAATCATCAATCAATCCCACTTCTTTAGCCTCCGAACCGGTATAGATACGGCCGCTGAAAACATCAGAATACTGCTGATCTTTCAAACGCTTTCCGCGTCCGAGTTTAACCGATTTAATAAATTCCTTATGGATATCGGTCAGCATTTTTTCCCAAATCTGAGTTTGTGCGGGCGTTTCAGGAGAAAACGGATCGCCCATACCTTTATTGCTGCCCGCGATTTTCAGACGACGTTTGATACCGATTTTATCCATCAGCCCCGTCGCATCAAACCCTCCGCCAATCACACCGATACTGCCGACCACGCTGGACGGATCCGCATAAATCTTGTCAGCCGCCGCCGCAATGTAATAACAGCCCGATGCACACATATCTTCCGCCACCACATACACAGGAATGTCTTTATGCTCCGACTTCATACGGCGGATTTCATTAAACGCAATATTGGAAACCACAGGCGATCCGCCCGGACTATTGGCGCGGATGATAATCGCTTTAGCGTTGGGGTTATTGTAAACCGCCTCCATACCGGTGCGCAGCATCTCAACCTGATCATCAAGTTCATTGCCGATTTCACCTTTCAAATCGATTACTGCCGTATGCTCCCCGCTGCTTTGCACTGCATCGGTATCGTCTCCAAACAGTGACGCAATAAACATGAGAAATAAAATCACACCGATAACACGCCAAATATTGCGCCAAATACGTGCGCTACGCTGCTCTTTATAAGAAGCCAGCAATACTTCGCGCAATACTTCGCGCTCCCAAAACGAGCCGGAATGAGATGAGGGATTATTCCCCTCACGAGAATAAGGTTCCTGCATGATCGGTACTTTCATTGTTCAAATTTTGACACTCGGAACCACAATTCAGGTAGCTCCAACATTTTAGAGGATGTCTCCTATCCAATAACCCCGCATTCTACCGTCCTAAAAGATAAAATTTCAATCATCAGCAAATATTTGAACAAAGTTTTCATTTTATAACGAAATTTTTGGTTTCCACATTGGGGGAAACAAAGAAAACAGCGTCAAAAAGTGATATGGGATATTATGCGCAGCGATAAAAGCTTGAAGGAAGATTTATGATAACTATTTTGAGTAATCGGACTATTCCTATCATAATGCTGTGTTGTTCGGCAGTGTGTCACAGCCAGTAGAGTTTATCTCCGGCAAAAATACCGATACCGTCGATATAAACATTAAAAGCGCAGACGCCTATTCCGGAAAACGCTTTTTTCAAAACATCCGTAGGAGTGTAGCAAGCGTAGATTGGGGCGGAAATCCAACATCTATCAAGGTCGTCTGAAATTTTCAGACGACCTCTTTGCCAATAGCAGTCGTCCTGTTCAATTGTTCATATGGTTTTGATACACCGCCATCACAAACCTGCCGACCACATTCTCTAGGTAAAGAATTGATTGTTTTATTCCCTAAAAGCGCAAGCAGACTATGAAAATGCAAAAAACGTCAGGAAAATGCAGAAACTAGCCACAGACAATTTAAATAACTTACTTGTCTATTTAAAGGACTAAAATGACCAATCAAGTTAAATATGATCGCAATAAAGACCGTCAGGGATTGTTTGATAAGGATTTTTTTGAGCAATCTTATGAAAATAACCTTATGTTGCTTAATGTCACGTTTCAGTGTGAAAAAGACTATCCTACCGAACCGCCTACAAATGTGGTTGACCAGTTATATCCTTTATTACTTACCGAATACACCGCAGGATTTCCGATAGAAGAAATCAAGAAGCGTATGAATCAAATAGTTTATTACTGTAAGCAATGCCTGGATATACACAGGCAATACGGGCAAAAGGAAGACATCATGTTTATTTGGGGACCGGAGGAGTGGGCGGGAGAAGAGCAACCCAACATTATCGGACTTTGCCTATTGTTCGAACGGATGGATTGGCTGGAAACCATTAAAGACAGCCTAGATCCCTATAACGATGACGAAATGTATTACGACCCTTCGTTCAGGGCTTTGATGAATATGGCACTACCCACGAAATTTGATCCCAGCGCCAAATTTGCCAAAGGCGGGCACAACTTCCGCAAACCCCTGCTACAAGCAGAGACCTTTGCAAAATTCCCCAAAATCCCCTA
>NZ_KV821543.1:112175-126069 GCF_001815675.1 Neisseria sp. HMSC065D04 | reverse complement strand
AACTCAATCAACAGCAAAGGTCGTCTGAAATCTCCTTCAGACGACCTTTATCACTATTTACCACGCATCAATTCAAAAAACTCATCATTGTTTTTGGAATCTTTGAGTTTACCCACCAAAAATTCGGTCGCTTCGATTTCGTCCATCGGATGCAGGAATTTGCGCAAGAGCCACATGCGCTGCAACTGGTCGTTCGGCACCAGCAACTCTTCACGACGCGTACCGGATTTGTTGATGTTAATGGCGGGGAACAGGCGTTTTTCCGCCATGCGGCGGTCGAGATGCAACTCCATATTGCCCGTACCTTTAAATTCTTCGTAAATCACGTCGTCCATGCGACTACCGGTTTCCACCAGAGCGGTGGCGATGATGGTAAGCGAACCGCCTTCTTCTACATTGCGCGCTGCGCCGAAGAAGCGTTTGGGGCGGTGGAGGGCATTGGCATCTACGCCGCCGGTCAGGATTTTGCCAGAAGTGGGTACAACGGTATTGTAGGCGCGGGCGAGACGGGTAATCGAGTCAAGTAGGATGACCACGTCTTTTTTGTGTTCCACCATACGCTTGGCTTTTTCAATCACCATTTCCGCCACTTGGACATGGCGTTGCGCCGGTTCGTCGAAGGTGGAGGAAACCACTTCGCCGCGCACGGAACGGCTCATTTCGGTAACCTCTTCCGGACGTTCGTCAATCAACAAGACAATGAGTTCGACATCGGGATAGTTGGCGGTAATCGCGTGGGCGATATTTTGCAGCATCACGGTCTTACCGGTTTTCGGCGGTGCAACCAAAAGGGCGCGCTGTCCGCGACCGATGGGGGAGACCAGATCAATGGCGCGGCCGGTAAGGTTTTCTTCGGCTTTAATGTCGCGCTCGAGTTTGAACTGTTTGGTAGGGAAAAGCGGGGTGAGGTTTTCGAAGAGGATTTTGTGTTTGCAGACTTCGGGATGATCGCCGTTGATGCTGTCGAGACGGACGAGGGCGAAATAGCGTTCGTTATCTTTGGGTACGCGTACGCTGCCTTCGATGGTGTCGCCCGTATGCAGGTTGAAGCGGCGGATTTGCGTGGGTGAGACGTAGATATCGTCGGGACCCGCGAGGTAGGAAGTGTCCGCGCTGCGTAAAAAGCCGAAGCCGTCGGGCAGGATTTCGAGCGTGCCGGAGCAGGTAAAGCTTTCGCCCTGCTTCATCATTTGGCGGACGATGGCAAATACGAGGTCTTGTTTGCGGAAACGGTTGGCGTTTTCAATGCCGTGTTCTTCTGCCATTTCCAAGAGTTTAGAAATGTGTAGGGTTTGTAGTTCTGAAACGTGCATGATTTTTGACAGTTGTATTGGAAAGAATGGGATTCGGAAGACAGAGGTCGTCTGAAAAGAATAGTGTACGGAACGTACGATGATTTTTGAGAAACCTGAATTGTAGGCAGTCGGAGGGCGGGTGTCAAATTTAGGCGGGACAAGGTTTGTATGGTATAGGTTTTGTTGCATGACTGGTAACACTAAATAAACAAGTTGACTGAAAAATACGTTTCAGACGACCCCTTGAAAAGAAATAGCAATCCCTCTAACTATTTAGTGTTTATTCAGATAACCCTTTGGAAAAATACTGCGATATATGGCGTATAGACCGATTGTCATCATAGAATGGAGAACTGTGAAGGCAGAAAAACAAATACTATAACGATACCAAGCCATATACCAGTAATTCAGGGATACAATGACAACAGGTATTCAAGTTAGCTTTAATGGTAGAAACTGGTCTGACATTCTCTACCATGATCAAAACAGGAGTCAGCCAGAGCATCATAGAATAAATGACAAATAGCAAGTAAGCCTATAAGCGATAAAAAATTTATGAAACTAGAAAATTGTTAGGATTATGGAGTATATACAATGGTTAAGCTTTTAAAGCTTGGAAAGTCAGAAGAAGAAATTAAAGATTTAGAAAATAGGGAAGGTAAATTAAACAAAAAAACCATCAAACGGTATTTATTTTTAGATGCCCATAAAATTGCTTCATCCGATGATATTTTAAAATTTGAAAATCATTACAACGTATCATTACCAGATGAATATAAGGAATTTTTAAAGAAAAATAATGAAGGAATGCCAAATGATAGTTGTTTTCTAGATGATAGGGTTTTAAATTTCTTTTTTGGATTGTTTAATAATCCAAGATTAGAAGAATCTATTGAGTGGCATTTAAATATTTATGATGATAGATATCCATCATCAATGTTACCTATTGCATCTGCAGGAGGTGGAGATTTAATTTTGATTGGCATAAAGGATGAATATCAGTCTAAAATTTTTTACTGGTCTCATGATTTTGAGGCAGAGGAAAGCGGAAGCCAATATTTTGAAAATATTGAGTTCATCTCAAATAATTTAAAAGAATTTTTGAGCATGCTTTCTTCTGAAGACTAATGCTTTTTTAGTCTAAAAAAACCAAATAACGACCTGCATGATGACAGATATAAGTCAGGGACACATATCCAAGAGTAAAAAGATTTCCCCTCGTGAGTGTATAAATAAAAGAAACACTGACAATAAAAAAGTAAAAAGCGGTAATACGAATATGTTCAACAGCAAAATAACTAGAACAAACCACTCTTCTTTAAAAATCCAGCAACCAGCCTAAGAGAATAGATAAATGACCACACCCAAAGACCCTCTCGGTTCTGCATGGATGATTATTGCCGCACTCAGCTTTACTGTCATGAACGTGTGCATCAAAGCCGCGGCGGCAAAATTCGGTTTCAACAGTGGCGAACTGGTATTTTGGCGCATGAGTTTTGCTGCCGTCGTATTAGGCATAATGGCAAAAGCACGCGGCGACACCTTTGCTACGCCGCATTGGAAAACCCACCTCAACCGCAGCGTTGTCGGCACAGCCGCCATGTTTTGCCTGTTTTATGCCGTCATGCACCTGCCGCTGGCAACGGGGGTAACCTTAAGCTACACCTCTTCGATTTTTCTGGCGGTATTTTCATTTTTTATCCTGAAAGAGCGGATCGCGTTTTATACGCAGGCAGTTTTGTTATTTGGCTTTTTCGGTGTCGTCCTGCTGCTGAACCCTTCGTTTAAAGGCGGACAGGAAATCGCCGCATTGGCAGGCTTGGCGGGCGGAGCCATGTCAGGTTGGGCGTATTTGCAGGTGCGCGAACTGTCGTTGCTCGGCGAGCCGGGTTGGCGGGTAGTGTTTTATTTTTCGATAACCGGTGTCGTCATGGCATCGGTTTGGGCAACTTTGACCGGCTGGCACAGCATTCCCCTATCCGCCCTGCCCTATCTTTTCTGCATCGGGCTTGCCGCCATGCTTGCCCAACTTTCCATGACCCGCGCCTATAAAGTCGGCAACAAATTCACCGTCGCCTCTCTTTCTTATCTGACCGTCGTCTTTTCCGCCCTATCGGGCATGATATTTTTGGGCGATACCGTCACTTGGCAGGAAACCTTTGGTATGATTATTATTGTCACAAGCGGCATATTAAGCAGCATCCGACCGGTTTCGATTAAAAAGTGGCTTACCAAAACAAGCTGACCATCAACCTCATCATTAACATCATATAAAAAGGAGAGTACGATGATTTCCATCCGCGAGCAGTCTTACGGTTTGAATGTGGCGCTGTACAACGAATTTACCCTCGACGATTTCCGCCAGCTTGAAGCTGCCTTATTGGAAAGCAAACAAAAAATCCACTTGCCCGACATCCTTTTGGATTTGTCCATGCTGAAAGATTTCACAATCGATATGGCGATGGAGCAAATCAAATTCCTCAATCAACATGAAAACGATTTCGGCCGCGTCGCCGTCATTACAGACGACATTTGGATCAAACTCGGCGCCCGCCTCTCCAGCCTGTTGACCAACCAACATCCGAAATATTTTGACGATGCCACTAAGGCACAAGAATGGCTGTTGGCAAGCAATTTCAGGCAATAAAAATGAAGGGCTGAAACAGACGAAATAGCATCCCGCCCTTTTCACCTTCTGAATTTCTCTCGGAAGGGGTCGTCTGAAACATGCAAAATACACACAAAATAGCCCCGTTTTAGTGTTATCAATGACGTTTTTTTTCATTTAAATATGCTAAAACTCGATAATTTGTGTAAAATACACTCCACATAAGAATAGGACTCCCATGCTGCTGATTCCCGCAATCGATTTAAAAGAAGGCCGCTGCGTGCGCCTGAAACAAGGTTTGATGGAGCAGGCGACGGTGTTTTCCGATTCGCCCGCCGAAACTGCGCTGCATTGGTTCAAACAAGGCGCGCGCCGTTTACATTTGGTGGACTTGAACGGCGCATTTGCCGGCGTTCCGCAAAATTTCCCCGCCATCAAGGACATCCTCGCTGCTGTTGCCAAAGACATTCCCGTACAGCTGGGCGGCGGAATACGCGACTTGGAAACCATTGAAAAATATTTGGATTTTGGACTGAACGACGTCATTATCGGTACGGCGGCGGTAAAAAATCCCGACTTCGTGCGCGAGGCGTGTAAAACATTTCCCGGGCAGATTATCGTCGGGTTGGATGCCAAAGACGGCATGGTGGCGATAGACGGCTGGGCGACGGTAACCGAGCATCATGTGATTGATTTGGCGAAACGTTTTGAAGACGACGGCGTCAACAGCATTATTTACACCGACATCGGCCGCGACGGCATGATGAGCGGCGTGAACATCGACGCAACCGTCAAACTGGCGCAAGCCGTCGCCATTCCGGTTATCGCGTCGGGCGGTTTGACCAATTTGGACGACATCCGCGCTTTGTGTGCCGTTGAAAAACACGGCGTGGCGGGCGCGATTACCGGGCGTGCGATTTACGAGGGCAGTATTGATTTTGCCCAAGCGCAACAGTTGGCGGATTCGCTGGCATAATTTGTATTGGCGGAACCCGCCGCACTCGTTTTGGCGAAATTTCGTTACACTCGTTTTAGCGAAACTCGCTGCGCTCGTTTTCAGACGACCTTATTTAAAAACAACCATCAAGGTCGTCTGAAATGACCAAACGTTTACTTACTTGTCCCGCCGTTTTCAAACAATATAGCGGGGCGAAGATACACAATACTCGGTTGAACCTGTTTGCTTTCATTGTTGTCCTGTCTGCACAGGCAGGACAAAAGACGGGTTCGTCCATTTTTCTTCACAATAAAAGGCGGCTGACCGCCGAATATTGTTTGGGACTCACCATCCCACACTCACTAGTTTTATTTACTTTTCAAGGGGTATTTCATGTTTGAAGCATTTATTTTGGGCTTTTGGATTATCTGGTCATCCGGCCGCAACGTGCGCGCCGTCAGCGAAGGTTTGGGATTTACCATCATCGCCATCCTCGTCCGCCAGCTTTCCGCGTTCGATATGCCGATGATCGACACCTATTGGATGGTGTTTAACGGCGCATTGTGGGCATTTGCCAGCACAGTGTTTTATATCGTCGGACGCTTCAGCGGCAGCTTTATGACTTCCTGCGTATTCGCCGCCATTGCAGGCGTCGGCTATTTCCAACTGCTCCAACACCTGCCCAAATGGGTGCACAACTGGCTGGCGTAACACCTGCCTTGCCGGTATCAATGATTTGAAAGGTCGTCTGAGACGGATTGTCCGTTTGGGTGGAATCCGTTGTATGGGTTTTAGCGAAACTCGTTACACTCGTTTTGGCGAAACTCGCTTCGCTCGTTTTCAGACGACCTCATTCCTAGTTTTGGAAAGGCATTCAAAATGGCACTGGCAAAACGCATCATCCCCTGTCTCGACGTCAAAGACGGCCGCGTCGTCAAAGGCGTAAACTTTCTCGGTTTGCGCGATGCGGGCAATCCCGTCGATGTCGCCAAACGCTACAACGACGAAGGTGCGGACGAGCTGACCTTCCTCGACATCACTGCCTCCTCCGACAACCGCGACACCATTTTGCACGTCATCGAAGACGTTGCCTCACAGGTTTTCATTCCGCTGACCGTCGGCGGCGGTGTACGCACCGTAGCCGACATCCGCCGCCTGCTCAATGCCGGTGCGGACAAAGCCAGCATCAACACCGCTGCCGTTACCAATCCCGATTTAGTCAACGAAGCCGCCGGATTTTTCGGTTCGCAAGCCATCGTCGTCGCCGTCGATGCCAAAGCCGTCAATTCCGAAAACACCCGCTGGGAAATTTTCACCCACGGCGGGCGAACGCCGACCGGCTTGGACGCAGTCGAATGGGCGGTTGAAATGCAGCGGCGCGGTGCGGGCGAAATCTTGCTCACCAGCATGGACAGGGACGGCACGAAACAAGGCTTCAACCTGCCGCTTACCCGCGCCGTCAGCGAAGCGGTCGATATTCCTGTTATCGCTTCCGGCGGCGTCGGTAATGTGCAGCATCTGATTGACGGCATCAAAGAAGGCAAAGCAGATGCCGTGCTTGCCGCCAGTATTTTCCACTTCGGCGAAGTCAGTATCCGCGATGCGAAGCTCGCCATGCGCGAAGCTGGAATCGAAGTGCGGCTGTAAGTTGAACTTGATTGACTCGAGGTCGTCTGAAAACGAGCGCAGCGAGTTTCGCTAAAACGAGTGTAACGAGTTTCGTCAAAATAAATAAGGATGCCGAATATGGATAACAGCCTGCTTGAAGCCGTCAAATTCGACGAAAAAGGCTTGGTCTGCGCCATTGCCCAAGACCGGCAGACCCGCCGCGTATTGATGGTCGCATGGATGAACGCCGAGGCGCTGCAAAAAACCGTAGAAACCGGTTTCGCCCACTATTACAGCCGTTCGCGCCAAAAGCAATGGATGAAGGGCGAAGAATCGGGACACACGCAAAAGGTGTACGAATTACGCCTCGACTGCGACGGCGACGCCATCGTGATGCTGATAGACCAAAACGGCGGCATCGCCTGCCATACCGGACGCGAAAGCTGTTTCTACAAAGTTTGGAAAGACGGCGCATGGCAGACGGTTGATGCCGTGTTGAAAGACGAAAAAGCTATTTATGGGCATACGCATCCTTAGAGGTCGTCTGAAAATGAGCGCAGCAAGTTTCGCCAAAACGAGTGTAACGAGTTTCACTAAAAATCGGGCGGATGATTGTCTGTTGTCAGAAACAGCGTTACGCGAAGCCAAGCAAACCTATGCCTTATCCGAATAGTCCTTATCCTTCAAAGCCGAAAATCCCATGACCGACACCATCCTCTCCCAAATCCAAAACACCATCGACTCCCGCAAAGGCGGCGATTCCGAAGCTTCCTACGTTGCCCAGCTTCTGCACAAAGGTGAAGACAAAATCCTCAAAAAAGTTATCGAAGAAGCGGGCGAAGTCCTGATGGCGTCGAAAGACGGCGGCGGCGAACACCTCGTTTACGAAGTTGCCGACTTATGGTTTCACACTATGGTTCTCTTGGCGCACCATGGTTTGCGCGCCGAAGATGTCGTCAACGAGCTTGCGCGCCGTCAAGGTTTATCAGGCTTGGCGGAAAAAGCCTCTCGCAAAGAGTCTTGAATTTATATTACAATCCGACCTTATTCGTTTTTCTGCCGTCTGTTTGACGAAACGCGCTGCACTCGTTTTAGCGAAACTCGATTCTCTCGTTTTCAGACGACCTCGGAGCCATTATGGACAACTGTATTTTCTGTAAAATCGCCGCCAAAGACATTCCGGCGCAAACTGTGTACGAAGACGACGAGATGTTGTGCTTCAAAGACATCCGCCCCGCCGCACCAGTTCATCTGCTGCTGATTCCGAAAGTCCATTTCGACTCGCTGGCACACGCCGCGCCCGAACATCAAACCCTCTTGGGCAAAATGATGTTGAAAGTCCCTCAAATCGCCGAAGCGGCAGGTTTGACCGACGGCTTCAAAACCCTAATCAATACAGGCAAAGGTGGCGGGCAGGAAGTGTTCCACCTGCATATCCACATCATGGGTACGCCTGCGTAAACCAACATTTCAAATATCCATTCTCAACTATATCAAGGATTTATTATGGGTAGCTTCTCTCTGTGGCACTGGATTATCGTATTAATCATCGTTGTTTTGGTTTTCGGTACCAAAAAACTGCGCAACGTCGGTAAAGACCTCGGTGGTGCCGTGCATGACTTCAAACAAGGTCTGAACGAAGGTACCGACGGCAAAGATGCTAAAAAAGACGAAGTCATCGAACACAAAAAAGACGAAGACAAAGCATAATCTATGTTTGATTTCGGTTTGGGCGAGCTGCTTTTAGTCGGCATCGTCGCCCTGATTGTACTCGGTCCAGAGCGTCTGCCCGAAGCTGCCCGCGCCGCCGGACGGCTTATCGGCAAGCTGCAACACCTCGTCAGCAGCGTCAAGCAGGAATTCAACACCCAAGTCGAATTGGAAGAGCTGCGCAAAGCCAAACAGGAATTTGAAGCCGCCGCCGCACAAGTGCGCGACAGCCTCAAAGAAACCGGTACGGATATGCAGGACAACCTGCACAACATTTCCGACGGACTCAAACCTTGGGAACGCCTGCCTGCGCAGCGTACGCCTGCCGATTTCGGTTTGGATGAACACGGCAACCCGCTTCCTTCGTTAAGCACGGAAGTTTCAGACGACCCGGCTGTTTCCACGTCGTCTGAAAACGCTATGGCGCAAGCAGGCAATCCGACGGATGCCGTCGAAACCGACACGCCTGCGGAATCCGAACAAGACCGCGCTTGGCGCGAATACCTGACCGGCAGCGCCGCTCCGGTGTCCAATGCCGTAGAAGTCAGCTATATCGACACTTCCGCAGACGCGCCCGTGCTGCATATTACTTCCCTCAAAAAACAAGCGATGAACCGCAAGCGCGACCTGCGCCCGAAATTTCATGCCAAACCCAAACTTCGCGTCCGTAAAAAGTGAGTAAACCGGTGTCCGAACCTCAAAACGAACAACCCGTCCAACCTCTTATCGAACACCTTATCGAGCTGCGCCGCCGCCTGATGTGGATCGTCATCGGCATCGTCATTTGCTTTTTCAGCATAATGCCGTTTGCCCAGCAGCTTTATACCTTCGTTGCCGACCCCCTGATGGCAAACTTACCCAAAGACACCAGCATGATTGCCACCGACGTCATCGCACCGTTTTTCGTACCGGTAAAAGTGGCGCTGATGGCGGCATTCCTCGTTTCCCTACCGCACACGCTCTATCAAATCTGGGCATTCGTCGCACCTGCCCTCTACCAAAACGAAAAACGCCTGATTACCCCGCTTGTTCTCTCCAGCGTCAGCCTGTTTTTTGTCGGCATGGCGTTTGCCTATTACCTCGTTTTCCCCGTCATCTTTAAATTCCTCGCAGGCATCACCCCCGTCGGCGTCAACATGGCGACCGACATCGACAAATACTTGTCCTTTATTTTGGGCATGTTCGTCGCATTCGGCACGACTTTCGAAGTCCCCGTCGTCGTCGTCCTGCTCGCCAAAATCGGCGTCGTGACCACCGAACAACTCAAAAACGCACGACCCTACGTCATTGTCGGCGCATTCGTCGTTGCCGCCATCATTACCCCGCCGGACGTGATTTCCCAAACCCTGCTTGCTGTCCCGCTTATCTTGCTTTACGAAGCAGGTATTTGGTGCAGCCGCTTTGCCAAACCCAAATCGGACAAAACCGACGAACACCCGCCCCTTCCACCCGCAGAAACTTAAATCTGCCTGCGGATATAGCCTACAAAGGGCAAAGGTCGTCTGAAACGTAACATTCCGTTTCAGACGACCTTTTTCATACGCCAGCGTTTGCGTTGTATAGTGGATTAACTCTAAATCAGGACAAGGCGACGAAGCCGCAGACAGTACAGATAGTACGGAACCGATTCACTTGGTGCTTCAGCACCTTTAGAGAATCGTTCTCTTTGAGCTAAGGCGAGGCAACGCCGTACTGGTTTAAAGTTAATCCACTATACCGACCTTATACCGAAATCCCCACCAATTTCCTACATTGCCCCTTTCAGACGACCCCTCTATAATCCCCGTTTCCATCCTAAAAACAGGAAACACCTCATGAACATCACAGAAATCGTCCGCCAACGATACAGCACCAAGTCTTTCGACCCGTCCAAAAAAATCGCTGCCGAAGACTTCGCCCATATCGAAGCCGCCCTGCGCAACAGCCCCTCCAGCGTCAATATGCAGTCGTGGCACTTCATCATCGCCGATGACGAAGCGGGCAAAACGCGCATTGCCAAATCCACCGAAAAACTCCCTTACAACACCCCGAAAATTACTCATGCGTCCCATGTCGTCGTTTTCGCCGCCCGCGTTTGCGCCGACGATGATTATGTCGCCGCCGTATTGGCGCAAGAGGACAAAGACGGACGTTTCGCCACGGAAGAAGCCAAGCAGGCAGGCGATTCCACCCGCCGCCTGTTCTTGGGCATCCACCGCAACCAATTCCAAGATGAAGAGCAATGGCTTGCCAAACAAGTCTATATCAACATGGGCTTCACCCTGCTCGCCGCTGCCGCAGCAGGCATCGACGCCGTGCCGATGGAAGGCGTCGATTTGCAGGTTTTGAATGAGGAATTCGGTTTGACTGAAAAAGGCTACAAAGCCGTCGCCGTCGTCTCCTTCGGCTACCGTGCCGCAGACGATTTCAACGCCGCGCTGCCTAAATCGCGTTTTGAAAACGAAGTCATCTTCACCAAAATCTAAACCCGATAGAAACACAAATAAGGTCGTCTGAAACCCGACAATGCAGGATTTCAGACGACCTTATTTGTATCAGCCAATCGCGGCAACAATAAGATTAAATCGCCGCTTCCGCGCGTTCGCCCGTCCGTATCCGAATCACTTCTTCAACCGGCAACACAAAAATCTTGCCGTCGCCAATTTTGCCCGACCGCGCAGTCTCCACAATGATATCGATGGCGCGTTCCACATCTTCATCTGCCAACACCAGCTCGACTTTGACTTTTGGCAGAAAATCAACCGCATACTCCGCGCCGCGGTAAATTTCGGTATGCCCTTTCTGACGGCCGAAACCTTTAACCTCGCTAACCGTCATGCCGCTTATCCCGATTTCTGTCAGAGCTTCACGGACATCGTCCAATTTAAACGGCTTAATCACAGCTTCGATTTTTTTCATGATATTTTTCCTTAAATTTCAGGATGGCATAGCGTTCGACCCTCAACCAATCCGGTTTGGATAAAACGTTGAATCAGCCCAAATGCAGCCTTGCTTCCATTTTTTACACAATATAGTGGATTAACTTTAAACCAGGACGGCGTTACCTCGCCTTAGCTCAAAGAGAACGATTCTCTAAGGTGCTGAAGCACCAAGTGAATCGGTTCCGTACTATCTGTACTGTATCTGCGGCTTCCGCCTTGTCCTGATTTAAATTTAATCCACTATATAGACCGAACCGCCTGCCCATCCTAGCGTAGAACAGGTTGAATATTATAGTGAAACCCTAACAAAACCGCTATGGTCGCGCTTTTCGTCGGCTCCCGCCCATTTTCCAACACCTCCCGTTTAACACGGAAAAACAGGAATAAAAAGCGATACAAGGTCGTCTGAAAAAGGTTTTTAGGCATAAAATTTCCTGAATATCCTATTTTTTTATTTGATTAGTATTTTTTATCCAAAATTCAGCATAATGTTTTCCAATATTCACCATTCAGGATTTTGATTTACGTTAAAATATGCCTTTTTTTGTGAAGGTCGTCTGAAAAAGACGGAGAGAATAGATGTCTGAACAACATACACACGCTTCGACTTGGAAAAGCAAAATCAATGCGCTGGGGCCCGGAATCATGATGGCTTCGGCTGCGGTCGGCGGTTCGCACCTGATTGCCTCGACGCAGGCGGGTGCGCTTTACGGCTGGCAGCTTGCGTTGATTATTATTTTGACCAACCTCTTCAAATATCCGTTTTTCCGTTTCAGCGCGCATTACACGCTGGATACAGGCAAAAGCCTGATTGAAGGCTATGCGGAGAAAAGCCGCGTTTATTTGTGGGTATTCCTGATTTTGTGCGTTATCTCGGCAACGATTAACGCGGGTGCGGTCGCCATCGTGACCGCCGCCATTGTCAAAATGGCGATTCCTTCGCTGACGCTGAATGTCGGCGCAATCTCCGCGCTGATTATGGCTTCCTGCCTGATTATCTTGGCGAGCGGACGCTACAAAGCCTTGGACAACGTTTCCAAAATCATCATCGTCAGTCTGACGATTGCCACAGTCGCCGCCGCTGCCATCGCCATGTCGCGCGGCATGCAAATGAAACCCGACTTTATCGAGCCTACCCCATGGACACTGGCAGGCTTGGGCTTCCTCATCGCGCTGATGGGCTGGATGCCTGCGCCGATTGAAATTTCCGCTATCAACTCTTTGTGGGTAACGGAAAAACAACGCATCAATCCTTCCAGCTACCGCGACGGTATTTTCGACTTCAACGTCGGCTACATCACCAGCGCAGTGTTGGCAGTCGTCTTCCTCGCCTTGGGCGCGTATGTGCAGTACGGCAACGGGGAAGCAGTGCAAATGGCAGGCGGCAAATACGTCGGTCAACTGATTAATATGTACGCCGTCACCATCGGCGACTGGTCGCGTCCGATGGTCGCATTCATCGCCTTCGCCTGCATGTACGGTACAACGATTACCGTAGTGGACGGCTACGCGCGCGCGATTGCCGAGCCAGTGCGCCTGCTGCGCGGCAAAGACAAAACGGGCAACATCGAACTGTTTGCCTGGAACGTTTGGGTCGCAGGTACGGGCTTGGCAGTGATTTTCTGGTTCAACAGCGCAATGGCGGAGCTGCTCAAATTCGCCATGATTACCGCCTTCGTTTCTGCCCCCGTGTTCGCTTGGCTGAACTACCGCCTCGTCAAAGGCGACAAACGCCACAAGCTGACGGCAGGTATGGATCTCCTCGCCATCCTCGGCTTGATTTACCTGACCGGATTTACGGTTTTGTTCCTGCTGAACCTGACAGGCATCTTGGCTGCACCTAAGTAAGCCCAATCAAAACAAAGGTCGTCTGAAAACCGGATTTTGGTTTTCAGACGACCTTTTGTTATGTATGGCAAAATGTTCAAACAAAGGGATGAACTTCAAACCGATAACGCAAAGCAAACCGACATCGCCGCAGCCCATCAGAAACCCCGCCATATCCTTTTGAATTTCCAACCAAACCCATTATAATAACGCCTCCTCGCGCCGTCGCGGACGACTCTCGGCGGCATTTGTTATGGAAGAATTATGAAGCCGTCTATCTTAGAAAAACTACAACAACTCAGCGACCGTTTGGAAGAAGTAACCTCCCTCCTCGGACAGCCCGAAGCCACGTCCGACATGGACAACTACCGCAAGCTCACGCGCGAACACGCCGAATTGACGCCCGTGGTCGAAGTGTTCCAAAACTATCAGCTGGCGCAAAGCGACTTGACGGATGCCGAAGAAATGCTGTCCGATCCCGAAATGAAAGACTTCGCCGCCGAAGAAATCGAAGCGGCAAAAGCCAAAATCGACACGCTCGATACCGAACTGCAAAAACTGCTGCTGCCCAAAGATGCCGACGACGACAAAAACATCTTCATCGAAGTGCGCGCCGGAACGGGCGGCGACGAAGCCGCACTGTTTGCAGGCGACTTGCTGCGCATGTACAGCCGCTACGCCGAACGCAACCGCTGGCAGGTCGAAATCGTTTCCGCCAACGAAAGCGAGTTGGGCGGCTATAAAGAAGTCATCGCCCGCATTGTCGGCTTGGGCGCGTACAGTCGTCTGAAATTCGAATCGGGCGGCCACCGCGTGCAACGCGTCCCCGCCACCGAAAGCCAAGGTCGTATCCACACCTCCGCCTGCACCGTCGCCGTCATGCCTGAAGCGGACGAACTCGAAGACATCGAGTTGAACCCCGCCGACCTACGCATCGACACCTTCCGCGCATCCGGCGCGGGCGGTCAGCACATCAACAAAACCGACT
>NZ_KV821543.1:100076-112075 GCF_001815675.1 Neisseria sp. HMSC065D04 | reverse complement strand
GCGCGGGCGGTCAGCACATCAACAAAACCGACTCCGCCGTCCGCATCACCCACCTGCCCACAGGCATGGTGGTCGAGTGCCAAGACGGCCGCAGCCAACACGCCAACAAAGCGCAGGCGATGAAAGTCCTCGCCGCCCGCCTGAACGACGCGCAAAAACGCGAAGCCCAAGCCAAAGAAGCCGCCGAACGCAAATCCCTCATCGGCAGCGGCGACCGCAGCGAACGCATCCGCACCTACAACTACCCCCAAGGCCGCGTGACCGACCACCGCATCAACCTCACCCTGCACAAGCTGGATTTTGTGATGGACGGCGATTTGGAAGAAATCACCAACGCCCTGATTACCGAACATCAGGCCGAGCTTTTGGCGGCGATGGGCGACTGATGGGGCGGTTAACGCTTGGTGCCAAAGCGTGAAGGCAGGCTTGATGGCGGAAAAACAAGTTCTGCCAAGACATATAGTGGATTAACTCTAAATCAGGACAAGGCGACGAAGCCGCAGACAGTATAGTACGGAACCGATTCACTTGGTACTTCAGCACCTTAGAGAATCGTTCTTTTGAGCTAAGGCGAGGCAACACGCCGTACTGGTTTAAAGTTAATCCACTATAAATCAAGCCTCAGCCGTCGCCCGCCGTCCTTTCCGTAATCATAAAATCCTATGCGGAAATGACGGCGCTCCTAAAAAGCCTTCCCATCGTCCTCAAACGCAAACCCAGATAAACCGATTTCACGCAGCCCCCAATACCCCGCCCCTTTTCAGATGACCCATCCCAACCCATGAACACCCCGCTCACCCGCCGCCGTTTTTTCGCCATCGCTGCCCTGACTGCCGCCGGAGCGGCCACGCCCTTCCTCCTGAACCGCAACCGCCCTGCCCCGTTACCAACTACCGGCGAGCCCGTCATTTGGAAAGGCATCGCGCTGGGTTCCGGCGCCGAGCTCCGCCTCTTCGGCGTTGACCGCAAAGAAGCCGAAATCCTTGTCAACAAAGTCCTCGCAGAAGTCGCCCGCCTCGAAAAAATCTTCAGCCTCTACCGCGAAGACAGCCTGATCAACCGACTGAACAAAGAAGGTCGTCTGAACAATCCGCCGCCCGATTTCCTCGCCCTGTTGAGCATCTGCCGCGACATCCACGCCCTGACAGACGGCGCGTTCGACCCCACCGTCCAAGTGCTGTGGAACCTTTATGCAGACCATTTCCGCCGCAACCCGCGTGCCGAAACCCCGCCGTCCGAACCGGACATCCGGCGCACTCTCAAACTCGTCGGTCTCAAACACGTCGTCTTCGACCAAAAAGCCATCATCTTCGAACAAAAAGGCATGGGCTTATCCCTCAACGGCATTGCCCAAGGCTACATCACCGACAAAGTCACCGCCCTGCTGCAACAACACGGCATCCGCCAAGCCCTCGTCGATATGGGCGAAATCCGCGGTTTCGACACCGACAACCAACGCACATGGAACGTCGGCATCCGCAATCCCCAAAACGAAGAAGCCACTCTCCTGACCATCCCCATGCAAAACCAAGCCTTCGCCACCTCAGGCGGCTACGGTACCGTGATGGACGAAGCCGGCAAGTTCACCCACCTCTTCGACCCGCGCACCGGTACTGCCACACCGCGCTACCGCAGCGTCAGCGTCATGGCGCCGACTGCCGCCGTTGCAGATGCCTTCTCCACCGCGTTCTCCATCATGGACGAAGCCACCATCCGTACCGCAGCCCGCGCCAAACAGGCAAAAGTCTGGCTGGTCATGCCCGACAACCGCATTGAAACCCTAGCCTGAACGACTTATCCGCTAAAATGGTGTACTACAAAGAAACGCAGCTATAAGGTCGTCTGAATGCCCAAACTCCATCAAATCATCGAACGCCATTGGCAACGCCCCAATCCGTTTTTATCTTTTCTGCTCAAACCCTTATCCAAGCTGTTTGCCAAAATTGCGGCGAAACGGCGCGATAATTTCGTTTCGGGTCGTCTGAAAAGCGAAAAGCTGCCCGTGCCTGTGGTCGTGGTCGGCAATATCCACGCGGGCGGGACGGGAAAAACGCCGATTGTCGCCGCGCTGGTGTCGGGTTTGCAAGAAAAAGGCGTCAAGGTCGGCATTATCAGCCGGGGCTACGGGCGCAAGAGCAAAGCGGTTCATGTATTGAATGCTGAGAGCCGTGCGGAAGATGCGGGCGACGAGCCTTTGCTGCTGTTCCGTAAAACCGGCGCGCCGACGGCGGTGGGCAGCAGCCGTGCACAGGCAGGCAGGGCGTTGCTGGCGGCGCATCTTGACATTGGGCTGATTGTGGCGGACGACGGCTTGCAGCATTATGCTCTGCGGCGGGATGTGGAAATCGCGGTGTTTCCGGCGGCGGATACGGGGCGGACGGATTTGGATTTGCTGCCCAACGGCAGTTTGCGCGAACCTTTGTCGCGTCTGGATTCGGTGGACGCGGTCGTCGTCAGCGGCGGCAAGGCGGATGCGTCGTTTGCGCCGTCTGAAAACATGTTTCACAGCCGCATCGAAACGGGACAGATTTACCGTTTGAACCAGCCGTCTGAAATACTGGATACAGGTCGTCTGAAAAACCAAACCGTCGCCGCCGTGGCGGGTATCGCCAAACCGGAGCGCTTTTTTGATTCGCTACGGAACATGGGCATCACCTTGAACCAAACCGTCGCGCTGCCCGACCATGCCGACATCACAGCGGCAGATTTGCCCAATGCGGACGCGGTCATTATTACGGAGAAAGATGCGGTCAAGTTTTCAGACGGCCTCAATCTGAATCATGTATGGGTGTTGCCTGTTTGTGCGATAATCGAACCTGATTTGGCGGAATTTGTGTTAGAACGGCTGAAAGATTCCCGACAGGTCGTCTGAAATCAATTGATTCTTTGTTGCTGTTTATCTTGAATAATAAGGAAATTTATGAACCTGAAAAAACTGCTGCTCACTTTCGTTGCCATTGCCGCCTGCTCCGCCGCAACAGCCGCGCCCCCAAGCGATAAGTCTTTAAATAGATGGATGGAAGTCCAGCATATCGAACGCGACTTTCTCAAAAATTTGACCAACATGGCGGAAGCACAAAACCGACAGCTCATGCAACCGATCATCTCCTCATATCCACCGGAACTGCAGCCGCAATTACAAGCCGCGTCAGACCGTTATATGAACAAAGTGTTTAAAGCTTATTTCACACCGCAACTTAGAAACAAATTAATGAAAGAAATAAAAAAAGTTGCCAAGGACGAGTTCACTCAACAAGAGATTGATGCCATGATTGCGTTTTACGAGACTCCCGTAGGACAATCTATCGTGGAGAAAAATTCGGCATTCATAAAAAAACTCGCCAATATAGGGGCAAGCGAAGCGGATATGAAAGAAATAGAAACAATCAGCGAACACTACCTAATTGAATTTGAAAACGAAATTAAAAAAATATTGTCTGAAGAATGTACCCCCTAAACCTTAAACAGGAGAAAAAGATGAAACTGAAAACCTTGTTATTGCCCTTCGCCGCGCTGGCATTGTGTGCCAACGCATTTGCCGCTACACCCAGCGACGCGTCGCTGGAGCGTCTGTTTGAAGTGCAGAAGATGGATGCCTTGTTGGACCAGTCTTTCCAAAGCATGGAAGGCATTGTGCTTTCTGATCCGAATGTACAGAAATTTTTGAAAGATGCGCCGGAAGAAAAACGTCCGCAGTTGGAAGCAGTCTTGAAAAAGTATGCAACCCGGTCGATTGCCGAAATCAACACGCCGCAAGTGCGCGCCCAGTTGCGTAAAGCGGCTTTAGACGGCATGAAGACGGTTTATACGCAAGAAGAAGTCAACGCATTGATTGGCTTTTACAGCACGGCGGTAGGTCAATCGATAATGGACAAAACGCCGCGCTATCTTGAGGCAACGGTGAAACCTATGATGGACATCCTTGCCGGCAAATACACCCAATCCAACCAAAGCGCAAACCTGAGACGTGAAATCCGCCAAATCATGTGCGAAGGCAAAAATCCTGCCCAAGCCTGCGCCAAACAGCCTAACAAACCGGCACGGAAAAAATAATGCCGCTTGAGGTCGTCTGAAAACGAGCGAAGCAAGTTTCGCCAAAACGAGCGAAGCGAGCTTCGCTAAAACCATCAAACCCGAAAGAAACCCATGGAAAAAAAATTCTTAGATATCCTCGTCTGCCCCGTTACCAAAGGCAGGCTGGAATATCATCAGGACAAACAGGAATTGTGGAGCCGTCAGGCGAAGCTGGCGTATCCGATTAAAGACGGCATTCCCTATATGCTGGAAAACGAAGCGCGTCCGTTGAGCGAAGAGGAACTCAAAGCATGACCGAATTCGTCGTATTGATTCCGGCGCGGCTGGATTCATCGCGCCTGCCTGGAAAAGCCTTGGCGGATATTCACGGCAAACCGATGGTCGTGCGCGTTGCCGAACAGGCGGCAAAAAGCAAAGCGGCGCGCGTCGTCGTTGCCACCGATCATCCCGATATTCAGACGGCCTGTCAGGCGCACGGCGTCGAAGTCGTCATGACTTCAAACCGGCACGAAAGCGGCACGACGCGCCTTGCCGAAGCCGCCGCCGCGCTGAAGCTGCCGCAGCATCTGGTGGTCGTCAACGTACAGGGCGACGAACCGCTGATTGCCCCCGAACTCATCGACCGCACCGCCGAAGTCTTGGTGGAAAACAACGTGCAGATGGCAACTGCGGCGCACGAATTGCACGATTTCGACGAATTTATGAATCCCAACGTCGTCAAAGTCGTCCTCGACAAAAACCGCAACGCCATTTACTTCAGCCGAGCCCCGATTCCCTATCCGCGCGATGCCATGCGCGCCGAAAAACGCGAATTGCCCGCCGAAACAGCCGTCCTGCGCCATATTGGCATTTACGCCTACCGTGCCGGTTTTCTGCAACGCTACGCCGAAATGAGCGTCTCGCCGCTGGAAACCATCGAATCGCTGGAACAACTGCGCGTCCTGTGGCACGGCTACCCGATTGCCGTCGAAACCGCCAAACAAGCCCCCGCAGCCGGTGTGGATACGCAAGAGGATTTGGACAGGGTCAGGGCTGCGTTCGAGGTCGTCTGAAATTGGGCGAAGCGGGTTTCGCCAAAACGAACAAAGCGGGTTTCGCCAAAATCTGAAATCAGTAGGTTTCGGCATTAGGTTTCGTTCGCGAGCCAAGCCTGCGCTGCGGGCTATTGAATTTGCCATCATCAGGAATTGCTATGAAACGCAGCATATTGATATTTTTATCCTGCATCGCCCTGCCTGCTTGCGCCGCCGATTTTTCCGCATACGTTCCCAAAGGCTGGAAAATCATCAAAAGCGTGGAGGGGGATTTAAACGACGACAATCAAGCCGATGCCGTTTTGGTGCTGCAAAAGCAAGACAAAGCAAACATCATCCTAAACGACTCTATGGGGCAAACCGAATCGGATACCAATCCGAGGATGTTGAAAGTATTGTTCAAACAGGCAGACGGTTACAAGACGGCTGTCGAAAACACAACGCTGATTCCGCCTGAAAGCGATAAAGATAAGGGCTGTCTTGACGACCCGTTTTCTGATGTCTCCATCGATAAAGGTCGTCTGAAAGTCCATTTTGAAGGGTTTTACAGTTGCGGAAACTGGTGGAAGGACCGCATTGACTACCTATTCCGTTACCAAAACAACCGCTTTCTCCTGATTGGATATTCATATCACGAATATCACAGAGCTTCAGGCAAAATTGAGGAGTACAGCGACAATTATCTGACTGGAAAGCGGAAGAGAACGACAGGCGGCAATGTGTTCGGTTCATCGAAAGACCGCCCGAAAGTCAAATGGGAAAGATTGAAAGCGAAACCTTATTATTTGGACGAGCCTTATCACGATTCAATAGAATGAGATAGGTCGTCTGAAAATGATGAGCCGTAAAAAGCTGTTTTTCAGTAAACACCAAACCGGATAATCCGTTTTACCCAAACACCAACAGAAAGCCTTTTATGACCGATTTACGCCATTTGAGCCGCGAAGAGCAAAAACTGCTTGCCGATGTTGCCCTGCTGGTTCAAAACGACGACCAAGAGTTTAACTATGAGATGTTGAAAGCCGCCGCACCGGATGAAGCCAGCGGCGAGTTTTGGTTCCGTATGGCGGAAACGCTCAGTACGCTGCCGCCGAACCGTTCGCTGGATTTGCGTTTGAACGGGGGCAGGCTGACAGTTGCCGTGTCGATTTTGTCGGTATTGCTGCAAGACAGCCCTGAAATTCCGCAGCTTTGGGCGCAAAAGGTGATTGCGCTCAACTACTTGGCACACGGGCATCAGACCCGCGCGCGCGGTTTGGCGCAGCAGGCGGACAAGGCGGCGGAAGCCAACGAGGAAGAGTATTTGGCGAAGACTTTATCGCAAAACCTGCTTTCCACTTTGAAAGAGGCACTGGAGCGGTTTCCCGAAGACACATGGTTTGCCGAAATGCGCGATGACGCATGGAAACATTTCGGCGCGGAACAGGCCGTCTGAAGTTTTGAACGATAAACGCAAGCCGTGTAAAATCATTTGAATCACGTTTCAAATCCATATCACTTAACAAGAAGGAACACCCATGAAAGTATTATTGTTAGGCGCGCCGGGGGCGGGCAAAGGTACTCAGGCACAATTTATCACCGCTGCGTTCGGCATTCCGCAAATTTCCACCGGCGATATGCTCCGCGCTGCGATTAAAGCAGGCACGCCGCTGGGTTTGGAAGCGAAAAAAATCATTGACGAAGGCGGCTTGGTACGCGACGACATCATCATCGGCATGGTGAAAGAACGCATCGCGCAAGACGACTGCAAAAACGGTTTCCTGTTTGACGGCTTCCCGCGCACGCTGGCACAAGCCGAAGCGATGGTTGAAGCGGGCGTGGATTTGGACGCGGTCGTTGAAATCGACGTACCCGACAGCGTGATTGTCGACCGCATGAGCGGCCGCCGCGTCCACTTGGCTTCCGGCCGCACCTACCACGTTACCTACAATCCGCCCAAAGTCGAAGGCAAAGACGACGTAACCGGCGAAGATTTGATTCAGCGCGACGACGACAAAGAAGAAACCGTCAAGAAACGCCTTGCCGTGTACCACGAGCAAACCGAAGTGCTGGTTGATTTTTACAGCAAACTGGAAGGCGAACACGCGCCGAAATACATCAAAGTTGACGGCACTCAGCCGGTAGAGGTCGTGAAAGCCGAAGTATTGGGCGCATTGGGCAAATAAATCGAAAAGGTCGTACCCACGGGCAGGCTTCGCACTCTGAAAACAGAAAATCAGGTTTCAGACGACCTATTTTTGATAAATAGCGTAATTGACAATAAAGATTATGCCTACGGGCAGGCTTTGCACTCCGAACCCAAAACGAAAACACCATGAATCCTTTAATCACCGACTTCCAAACTCCGCAACAACGCACCCCCGTCATCGTTGCCCTCGATTTTGCCAACGAAAAAGACACGCTCGGATTCGTCCGCAACCTTGATCCGACGTTGTGCCAAATCAAAATCGGCAAAGAGCTGTTTACCGCCACGGGGCGCAGTTTGGCGGAAAGCCTGATTCATCAGGGTTTCAAACTTTTTCTCGATTTGAAATACCACGACATTCCCCACACCGTCGCGCAAGCCTGCAAAGTCGCCGCCGACATGGGCGTGTGGATGGTCGATATGCACGCATCGGGCGGCCGCCGCATGATGGAAGCCGCCGCCGAAGCCGTTACCGGATACGGCACGAAGCCGCTCTTAATCGGCGTAACTGTGTTGACCAGTATGGAACAAAGCGATTTGGCGGAAATCGGTTTGAACATCGCCCCTGAAGAACAAGTCATCCGTTTGGCGAAACTGGCGCAAAGTTCGGGCTTGGACGGCGTGGTCTGTTCCGCCCAAGAAGCCGCGCCGCTGCGCCGCGAATTGGGGCAGGATTTTGGCTTGGTAACGCCCGGCATCCGCTTGGACGTTGCCGGCAACAACGACGACCAACGCCGCATCATGACGCCCGCCGAGGCATTGGCGGCAGGTTCGACTTATCTGGTGATGGGCCGCCCCGTTACCCAAGCCGCCGATCCGGTAGCCGTATTGCGCGAAGTGAACCGCGTGGCGAACCTTGAAGCAAACTGATTTTCAGACGACCTTACAGGTTGAGGCCGTCTGAAAAAACACAACGGAGGCAATATGCCCACCAAGTTCCAACAAGAAACCCTCAAATCCCGTTTCGCGCAAGCCAAAGTCCTTGTTGTCGGCGACGTGATGCTCGACCGCTATTGGTTTGGCGACGTGTCCCGTATTTCACCCGAAGCGCCCGTACCGGTGGCGAAAATCGGACGAATCGACCAACGGGCAGGCGGTGCGGCGAACGTCGCGCGCAACATCGCTTCGTTGGGTGGCAAAGCAGGGCTGTTGTCCGTAACCGGCGACGACGAAGCCGCCAATGCGCTCGACGCACTGATGGCGCAAGACGGCGTCGCTTCCTATCTGATGCGCGACAAACAAATCGCCACTACTGTCAAACTGCGCGTCGTCGCCCGCAACCAGCAGCTTATCCGCCTTGATTTTGAAGAACATCCCAACCGCGAAGTGTTGGAGCAAATCAAGCAGAAATACCGCGAAGTATTGCCCGAATACGACGCAATCATTTTTTCAGACTATGGCAAAGGCGGCCTGTCGCACATCTCCGATATGATAGATTGGGCAAAACATGTCGGCAAAACCGTATTAATCGACCCCAAAGGCGACGATTACGAAAAATACGCCGGCGCCACGCTGATTACGCCCAACCGCGCTGAATTGAAAGAAGTGGTCGGCAGTTGGAAAAACGAAAGCGAGCTGACCGAAAAAGCGCAAAACCTGCGCCGCCACCTCGACCTGAATGCCGTTTTACTGACCCGAAGCGAAGAGGGTATGACCCTGTTCAGCGAAGGCGAACCCATTTACCAGCCCACCCGCGCCCAAGAAGTTTACGACGTATCCGGCGCAGGCGACACCGTCATTGCCGGAGTGGGTTTGGGGCTGGCGGCAGGCTACACCATGCCCGAAGCCATGCACCTCGCCAATACCGCCGCCGGCGTCGTCGTCGCCAAACTCGGCACAGCGGTTTGCTCGTTTGCAGAGTTGAACAAAGCATTGGAAGAACAGTAATTTCTTTTTCAGACGACCCCATCTTTCCAAGGCCGTCTGAAACGAGTGCAACGAGTTTCGCCAAAACCAAAAATCAAAGGAAACCCAATATGACCATCATCGTAACAGGCGCGGCCGGCTTTATCGGCAGCAACATCGTCAAAACCCTCAACCAACGCGGCATTACCGACATCGTCGCCGTTGACAACCTGACCCGTGGCGAAAAATTCAAAAACCTTGCCGAGTGCGAAATCGCCCACTACCTCGACAAACACGAATTCATCCGCCAAGTGCGCGGCCATCTTCTGCCTTACGAAAACATCGAAGCCGTCTTCCACCAAGGCGCGTGTTCCGACACCATGAACTACGACGGCCTCTACATGATGGACAACAACTACCAGTACACGCTCGACCTCCTAGACTGGTGTCAGGACGAGCGCATCCCCTTCCTCTACGCCTCCAGCGCCGCCGTGTACGGCAAAGGCGAAATCTTCCGCGAAGAGCGCGAACTTGAAAAACCGCTCAACGTGTACGGCTACTCCAAATTCCTGTTCGACCAAGTATTGCGCCGCCGCATGAAAGAAGGCCTGACCGCCCAAGTCGTCGGCTTCCGCTACTTCAACGTTTACGGACAACACGAACAACACAAAGGCCGCATGGCATCCGTCGCCTTCCACCATTTCAACCAATACCGCGAACACGGTTACGTCAACCTGTTCGGAGCCAACGACGGCTACGGCAACGGCGAACAAACCCGCGACTTCGTCAGCGTCGAAGACGTCGCCAAAGTCAACCTCTACTTCTTCGACCACCCCGAACTCTCCGGTATCTACAACCTCGGCACAGGTCGCAGTCAACAGTTCAACGAACTCGCCGCCGCCACCGTCAACGCCTGCCGCGCCGCCGAAGGCAAACCTGAACTGAGCTTAAAAGAGCTGATAGAAGAAGAACTTATCCGCTATATCCCCTTCCCCGACGCGCTCAAAGGCAAATACCAAAGCTTCACCCAAGCCGACATCACCAAACTGCGCGAAGCCGGATACAAGGAAGAATTTTTGGATGTCAAAGCAGGCGTCGAGCGCTACGTCAAATGGATGCTGGAAAATTTGGCTTGATTTGAAATGCGTATGAAAGAGGTCGTCTGAAAACTCGGATTTGAGGTTTTCAGACGACCTTTCCCATACAAACCTCGTCTGAAACCCCTTATAATCCAACCTTTCCCCTTTCTTCCCACCCCCAATGTCCGAACTCTTCGCGCCCTCCTCCATTTCCGTATCCGAACTCAACGCCCTCGCCAAAGCCTTGCTGGAAGACCATCTTGCCGGTTTATGGATTGCGGGCGAAGTGTCCAATCTGACCCGTGCCGCCAGCGGGCATTATTATTTCTCGCTCAAAGACAGCCGCGCGCAGGTGCGTTGCGCGATGTTTAAAGGTGCGGCGGCGCGTTTGGCAAAGCCTTTGAAAGAAGGCGACCATATCGAAGTGGCGGGCAAAATCAGTATTTACGAGGCGCGGGGCGAATTTCAGATTACCGTGAACGAAGTGCGGCTCAAAGGCTTGGGGCAGCTTTACGAAGCCTACGAGCGGCTGAAGGCGCAGTTGCAGGCGGAAGGCGCGTTTGCGGCGGAACGCAAGAAACCTTTACCCGCCCGCCCACAATGTATCGGCATCGTAACCAGTCTAGCGGCGGCGGCTTTGCGCGATGTCGTTACCACCTTGAAACGCCGTGCGCCCGAAATTCCCGTCATCGTTTATCCGACCGCCGTTCAAGGCGCGGGCAGCGAGTTTCAGATTGCCCAAGCGATTAAAACCGCATCGCAACGCGCCGAATGCGATGTGTTGATTGTCTGTCGAGGCGGCGGCAGCATTGAAGACTTGTGGGCGTTTAATGAAGAGCCTGTTGTGCGCGCCATCGAAGCCTGCGCAATTCCTGTCGTCAGCGGCGTAGGACACGAAACCGATTTCACGCTCGCCGATTTCGTCGCCGACGTGCGCGCGCCCACGCCGACCGGCGCAGCGGAACTGGTCAGCCCCAACCGCCAAGAATCGTTACACCGTCTCGCCCAAGCCAAAGGTCGTCTGAAAACCGTTTTGGAACAACGCTATTTCGATGCCAGCCAAAAACTCGACTGGCTTGCGCGGCAAATCCGCCACCCGCGCCAAAAACTCGGCGAACAGCGCACCTACATCCGCAAACTGGCGCAAACCCTGTCCTACTCGATGACGCAAAACGTCCGCGCCCACACCGCCCGTTTCGAACGCCAAACCCAAGCCCTGAAACATTGCCGCCCTGATATTTCCGTTTACCGGCAAGACATCGACCGCTTTCAGACGACCTTGTCGCACGCCTTCCGCCAACTGCTTGTCCACCGCCGCCAAAGCCTGACCGCCCAAACCGCCCTGCTCGAAGCCGTATCGCCGCAGCAGATTCTGGAACGAGGGTTCTCCGTCGTCAAAAACACACGCGGACAAGTCATCCGCAACGCCGATGTTTTGAAGCAAGGGCAAAAACTGCACATCACTTTTGCCGACGGCCAAACCGACGTGCGCGTTACCAAAGAGCAGGCGCAGCGGGAATTGTTTGATTAATCGCCGGCTTGAATGAAAAAGGTCGTCTGAAAACGAGCGTAGCGGGTTTTCAGACGACCTTTTGATTTTGATGGTAAGCGTTTTCCTTCTGTTGACTGATGGAGAAAAGCAAGAAACAAAGCGATCGAAACCACGGATAAATACCGCAAAACCTGCCTTCCCCACCCCATCTCCTGCCGGACCAAATTTGGCGCAGATTACCGAATGCAGTGATTACCGATTGACTGAGTATTCAAACAAAACTCCCTGATTTCAATCTATAGTGAATTAACTTTAAACCAGTACGGCGT
>NZ_KV821543.1:93527-99976 GCF_001815675.1 Neisseria sp. HMSC065D04 | reverse complement strand
CTTGTCCTGATTTAAATTTAATCCACTATATTGCACCGACTCAAATTTAATCCAAACAAAAAAGTCGTCTGAAAATATTCAGACGACCTTTTGAGTTCAAACGATGAACGATTAGTGTTGATGCGCGCCACCGTGGTCATGACCATGACCGTGATCCATGCCGGATTGCGGCGCGGTTTTCACTTCCAGTTGTACGGTTTGAGGTTTGGCATTTTTGAATTTCAGGGTAACCGGTACTTTTTCGCCTTCTTTCAGCGGTTTTTTCAGACCCATGAACATAACGTGGTAGCTGCCCGGTTTCAGCTCGGTTACGCCTTTTGCCGCCAGCGGAACACCACCTTTGACTTCGCGCATGCGCATCACGCCGTTGTCGTTGACATGGGTATGCACTTCAACGCGGTCGGCTACCGGGCTGCTGCCGCCGACCAAGAAGTCTTGTTTGGCTTCATCGTTGTGGATCTTCATGAACGCGCCGCCCATTTTCATGCCTTCAACGGTGGCACGCGCCCAACCGTCTTCAACGTGAACACCGGCTGCGGAAGCGGTGGATACCAAACCTGCTGCGATCAGGGTTGCCAATAATTTTTTCATGTATTGCTCCTTTATGATGAAATGGGTGGTTTTGTTGCGGCAAAAGCTTTCCGCGCGACATTGCATGTCGGTAATACTGTTCTCATCCTACATGCAATGGTCGTCTGAATGCTTTGACTCAGATTAAACAAAATGATTCAAATTAATTCATGAGAATTAATACTTAGTAAGTATAAATCATCTCAAAGTAAATTTAAACATACCCGTGCCATAATGCGATCGCCCACACGATACCCAGCATCGTCAAAGCGAGCAATTGCGCGGCGGAGCCGGCATCTTTGGCGCGTTTTGCCAACTCGTGTTTTTCAGTGGAAGTGTGGTCGACGGCGGCTTCGACGGCGGTGTTGAACAATTCGGTGATCAGCGAAACAAACGACGCAATAATCAGCAGCATTTTGGTCGCGGAGTCGAAATTGAGGATGAAGGTCAAGACAATCAAAATCAGGTTCAGCCATAATACTTGGCGGAACGCGCTTTCATAGCGGTAGGCGGCGGCAAGCCCGTCTTTGGAATAACCGAATGCGTTGATGATGCGTTTGATGCCGCTTTTGCCTTTTTTATCGGCAGCGTAAGAAGATGGTTTCATAAGTAATGTTTGTATCAATATTTATATTTGTAAAAAGGGGTCGTCTGAAAACGAGCGAAGCGAGTTTCGCCAAAACGAGCGCAGCGGGTTTCGCTAAAACGAGCAAAGCGGGTTTTACTAAAACGGATTCGGGTTTCAGACGACCTTTCGGTATTATTGTTTGGACCAAGCTTCGACAGCGTCGACAAACATCGCGGCGACGTCGAAGTTTTTTTGTTTCATGATTTCTTGGAAACCGGTCGGGCTGGTAACGTTGACTTCGGTCAGGTTGCGGCCGATGACGTCCAAACCTGCCAGCAAGATGCCGCGGCGTTTGAGTTCGGGGGCGAGGGTCTCGGCGATTTCTCGATCGCGTTCGCTCAATTCCTGCGCCACGCCGCGTCCGCCTGCTGCAAGGTTGCCGCGTGTTTCGCCGTTTTGCGGAATACGCGCCAAAGCATAGGGGACGACTTCGCCGCCGATAATCAGGATGCGTTTGTCACCGTGGACGATTTCGGGAATGTAGCGTTGCGCCATGATGGTGCGGGAATCAAGCTGCATCAGGGTTTCGAGGATGCTGCCGATGTTGGGGTCTTTTTCGGTCAGGCGGAAAATGCCCATGCCGCCCATGCCGTCCAGCGGTTTGATGATGATGTCGCCGTATTCTTTCAAAAATGCGCGGACATCGGCGGAACGGGTCGTAACCAGCGTAGGCGCGGTGAACTGGCTGAAGTTCAAAATCGCCAGTTTTTCATTGAAGTCGCGCATCGCCTGCCCGCTGTTAAAGACCTTCGCGCCCTGCTGTTCCGCCAGCGTCAGGAATTGGGTGGCGTAGAGGTATTGCATATCGAACGGCGGGTCGGTGCGCATAATGACGGCATCGAAGTCTTTCAAGGTCGTCTGAACTTTGTCTGCCGCTTTAAACCATTCATGGTCATTGTCGCCTTTTGCACCAAGAAACTCAAACGGCGCAGCCTGAGCTGTCACCAATCCTTGCTGTACGGACAATTCGCCGCTCAAGGTATGGAAAAGCTGCCAGCCGCGTTTTGCCATCTCGCGCATCATGGCGTAGGTGGTGTCTTTGTAGGTTTTGAAACTTGCCATCGGATCGGCAATAAACAGGACTTTCATGGGAACTTCCTTATAAACAAACGACGTAATCATACCTTGTATTGAGGTCGTCTGAAAGGGCGCGGGTGGTTTGGCAAAGAGGTCGTCTGAAAAGCGGTTTGTGAATGGTTACACAAACTTTCTTTTCAGACGACCTCTCCGATTCTGCGTTTAAGCGGCGGCAAGACTGATTAACTCTGCCGCATGGCTGCGGGTCGTGTCGGTAATGATTTCGCCGCCAAGCATACGGGCGATTTCTTCGATACGCTGCTGATGGTCCAACACGCTGATTTCGCTGACGGTTTGTTCGCCTTCGCTGTGTTTGCGCACCTGCCAATGGTTTTCACCGCAGGAAGCGACTTGCGGCAGGTGGGTCACGGCGAGCACCTGATGTTTTTTACCCAAAGCACGCAGGGCTTTGCCGACCATTTCTGCCACGCCGCCGCCGATACCGGTATCGACTTCGTCAAAAATCAGCGTAGGGACTTGCGTGTATTGGCTGGTAACCACCTGCAAGGCAAGGCTGATGCGGGCAAGTTCGCCACCGGACGCGACTTTGTTCAGCGGACGGGACGGATTGCCTTTGTTGGCGGCAACTTGGAACTGTACCTGCTCCAAACCGTGCGCTGTGGGCGAAGACGGCAGCAGGACGATGTCGAAACGCGCGCCTTTCATGGCGAGATGCTGCATATGTCCGGTCGTTTCCTCGCCCAACCTGCCCGCCGCCTGATGGCGCATGGCGGAAAGAACATGAGCGGCCTCCTGATATTCGGCAAGGTTGCGGGCAACAGTTTGCGTCAACGCTTCCAAATCGGCAGCGGCTTGCAGGCTTTGCAGGCGCTCGTCGATTTCAGCCAGCTTTTGCGGCAGGGCTTCAGGCTCGATGCGGTATTTCCGCGCCATCCCCATCAGCTCGCCCATGCGCTGCTCCTGCGCCGCCAATTCATTGGGATCGATGTCGCTTCGGCCTGCGACGTCGCGCATATTGGCACTGATTTCGCCCAATTCGGCTTCAATGCTCGCCAGCATATTCAGGCTTTCGGCAAAGCGCGGCTCAATGTTTTGCAGATTGGTCAACAGCTTTTGGCATTGATAAATTTGACGTTGGATGCCGTTGTCGCCATCGATGTAGTCGCCGACTTCTTCGGCAGCCTGCAACAGCTCGGCAGAATGGGCAAGACTGTCGTGGCTTTGGCTGAGGGCTTCCCATTCGCCTTGTTTGACGTCCAACTGGTTCAATTCGTTGAACTGCCATTCCAAACGCTCACGCTCGATAATGATGGTCTCGGCGTGTTCCTGCGCCTCTTGGAGGGCTTTTTTCGCATTGACCCAGTTTTGATAAAGCTGTCTGACAGTTTCCGCCTGCGCTTTGCTGCCCGCAAATGCGTCCAACAATTCGCGCTGGGCGGATTCTTGATTGAGGGAATGGTGGGCGTTTTGCCCGTGGATGTCGATAAGCTGCCCGCCGACGGCTTTAAGCTGCGCCAGCGTGGCTGCCTGATTATTGATGAAGCTGCGGCTTTTTCCTTTGGCGTCGATGATGCGGCGGATGCTGAGTTCTTCCGCGTCTTCGTCCAAAAAACCCTGCTCCTGCAATTGGGCTTTAAGTTCGGGCAAAAGGCTGATGTCGAACAATGCCGACAATTGCGCTTCCTTCGCACCGCTACGGACTTGGCTGTAATCGGCCTTATCGCCCAACAAAAGCCCGATTGCGTCCAACGTAATCGATTTGCCTGCGCCTGTTTCGCCGGTCAAAACGGTAAAACCGCTTTGGAAATCCAGATTGAGGTTTTCAACAATGACAAAATCGCGCAGGGAAAGTGCCAACAGCATGGTAGTATTCCTTAGTAAATCGACCGCACATCGGCGGCTAACTTTAGATATGCTGATTATAACTAAGATTTTTTATAGTTTGAATAAGGTTTTCCTTATTTTATATCTAACAAACTGAATACAATGATATTATTTTTTGAAAAAAGGTCGTCTGAAAACCTATTTCCAGTTTTCAGACGACCTTTGCCAATCCTGCCTGATTTAATTAATCAGCCGCTCCGGCGTTTCTTCCTGCTCCTCTTCTTCGCCTGTCGGCGGCGTTTCGATCAAATCAGGCAAAACCAATTCGCCTAATTCTGTCAGCGGCGGCAAATCTTCCAAACTGTCCAAGCGCAAATCGCTCAAAAACGTCGGCGTCGTCGCCCACAATGCAGGCCGGCCGACCGAATCACGATGCCCGATCACTTCAATCCAACCCCTGTCCTGCAAGGTCTGCATCACGTTCTGCGACACCGCCACGCCGCGTATGCCCTCAATGTCGCCGCGCGTCACCGGCTGCTGGTAGGCAATAATCGCCAGCGTTTCCATCACGGCGCGGGAATAGCGCGGCGCACGCTGCTCCTGAAGGCTGCCCAGCCGCTCGAATGCCGCCTGAGCAATCTGAAACCGCCAGCCCTCGTGCGTATGCACCAGTTGCAACGCCCTACCCTGCCAACGCGTTTTCAACTGCGCCAACACGTCGATTAATTTGTCCTGCGACAGCGGCGGCACACACAATTCGCGCATGGATTTTTCGTTTAGGGGTTCGGTTTGGGTCAAAAGCGCAGCTTCAATCAGCGCGTCGGGAGGGAGTTTTTCAGTCATAACGTTAAAATTTAATTGTTTTGATGTTTTCAGACGACCTTGAACAAGGACTCTTTTCAGTTTTATATGTTGGTTTTAAATTTTACAAACAGGTCGTCTGAAAATTTTATTCTAAGGTTTCAGACGACCTTTTTGAGGGCAGTGAAACATCTTTTGGCATTCCACCATACCGCCCTACTTGTCCGCAGGCTTCTGCCCTTTGCGTTCCGCTTTTCTGGCTTCGCGCACGGCTTTGAGTTCGGCTTCTTTTTGGCGGGCTTTTTTGAGCCATGTTTCCCATTGGTTCGGTGTTTCGAGGGTGATTCTGCCGATTTTGCCTTCGCGGAAGTCGGTGAGGATGTTTTCGGCGGCTTTTTGGTAGTTGATCCGTCCGCCGCTGAGGACTGCGCCGCGTTTTTTGGCTATCCACTCGAGCCATGAGTTGTCATCCCAGTGGCTGCTGGGGTCTTTGTCGGCTTGGTAGCGTTCTTGCAACATGGGGAGGTAGTGGCGTCGGAGGTAGTCTAGGAGCTCGAGGGCGACTTCTTCTTCGTCCAGCGCGTTGCGTCCGACTGCGCCGCCGGCGGCGAGGTTGTAGCCGCCTTCTTCGACGATGATTTTCGGCCACAGCATTCCGGGGGTGTCGTAGAGCCAGAAGTCGTCGGCGAGGAAAAGGCGTTGTTCGGCTTTGGTGATGCCGGGTTCGTTGCCGGTTTTGGCGGATTTTTTGCCTATCATGCCGTTGATGAGGGTGGATTTGCCGATGTTGGGGATGCCGCAGATGAGGACGCGCAGGGGTTTGTCTATGCCTTGGCGGTGGGGAATCATGGCGCGGCAGGCTTGGGTGATTTTGCCGTGTGCGCCGGTTTCGGAGGAATCGAGGGCGATGGCGCGGGTATCGGGGCGGCTGTTGTAGTGTTCGAGCCAGATTTTGGTGCGTTCGGGGTCGGCAAGGTCTTGTTTGTTGAGGATTTTGAGTTTGGGCTTGCCTTTGGAAAGCTGGGCTAGCAGGGGGTTTTCGCTGGAGGCGGGCATACGCGCGTCCAGCATTTCAATCACCATGTCGACGCTCTTGGTACGTTCGGCGATGGCTTTTTTTGCTTTGTTCATGTGGCCGGGAAACCATTGGATTGCCATGTTTTGTTCTTTCTGTCTGATTTGCGGTGGGGTCGTCTGAAAAGTGGTTCGGCGGTGTTTTCAGACGACCTTGAGGTTTGTCCGTTTTCTGTGCAAAGGTCGTCTGAAAGCCTTCGCGGTTTTTCAGACGACCTTTTGGTTTGAGGCGCTCAAGGTTTAGAGGTTGCCGTGTTCGTAGCGGTAGTAGCCGGCTTCGTCCATACATTGTTCAAGGGATTTGGGCGTCTGACCGTGTTTTGCGTCGTGTTGCGCTTGTGATTTGCAAACGTTGATTTGACGGGAAACTTCGGATTCGCTTGCGCCGGTGCGGTGCCAGCGGTAGGCGGGGACTTCGGCGGCGCAGGCGGCGAGTGTGCAGGCGAGTGCGAGGGTGAGGATGTGTTTCATGGGCTTCTCCTTTTATAGTGGATTAAATTTAAACCAGTACGGC
>NZ_KV821543.1:52494-93427 GCF_001815675.1 Neisseria sp. HMSC065D04 | reverse complement strand
CGTCGCCTTGTCCTGATTTAAATTTAATCCACTAAATATCGAAAAGGTCGTCTGAAAAGGGGAATCAGCGTCCGGATAGGTTTTGCGCCTGTCTGTGGCGGACCAGCAGTTCGTAATGCCCTTGCAGGCGTTGGGCGAGTTTTTCGACGACATAGACGGAACGGTGCTGCCCGCCGGTACAGCCGATGGCGATGGTCACGTAGCTGCGGCTTTCTTTTTGCAGGCGCGGGAGCCAGTGGTTCATAAAGTGGTCGATGTCGTCCACCATTTCCTGCGCCAGGGGCTGCTGGTCGAGATATGCTTGAATGGGGGCGTCCATGCCGGTGTAGGGGCGCAGCTCGGGATCGTAATAGGGATTGGGCAGGCTGCGCATATCGAACATGAAATCGGCGTTGTTCGGCACGCCGTATTTGAAGCCGAAAGACTCGAGGATAACCAAAAGCCCTCTGCGCTCGATGTTGAGCCATTGTTGAACGGCATAACGCAGTTGCTGCGCGTTCATTTTGGATGTATCGATGCAGTAGGCGATGTCTTTAAGCGGGAACAGCCATTCGCGCTCTTTTTGCAGGCTTTCCAGTAGGGTAAGGTTCAGCCCCGACAGCGGATGGCCGCGCCGCGTTTCGGAAAAACGGCGCACCAGCACGCTTTCTTCTGCCTCCACAAACAATACTTCGACCTGATGGCCTTCATCGCGCAGGTATTGGATTTGCTCCTGCGCTTCCTGAATGTTGATGCCGGAGCGGACATCGACGCTCACGCCGAGTTTGGTTTCATCGGCGCGCTCGATATGGTGCAGCACCAGCGAAGGCAGCATTTCCAGCGGCAGGTTGTCCACGCAGAAATAGCCGAGGTCTTCAAGCTGTTTGAGGGCAACGGACTTGCCCGAGCCGGACAATCCGCTAATCAGGACGATTTTCATGGTTTTGTTCGTTTTCTTTGAGTTGTGTTTGATGGCGTTCGAGGAATTCTTTAGTGCTGTCTTTGCCGCGCAACTGGAGGATGTAGTTGCGCACCGCCGCTTCAACCAATACGGCAAGGTTGCGGCCCACGGCGACAGGCAGGGTGACGGAACGGACGTTGACGTTGAGGATGGACTCGGTTTCCGTGCGTATGCTCAAGCGGTCGAGCTGCTTCATATAATCGTCGTCGGCAGCGACCAGGTTGATAATCAACTGGAGGATTTTTTTCGGACGGATGGAGGTTTCGCCGAAAATGTGGCGGATGTTGAGTATGCCCAAACCGCGCACTTCAAGGAAATCACGTAACATCGGCGGGCAGCGGCCTTCGAGCGTTTCGGGACCGGTACGGAAAAGCTCGACCGCATCATCGGCAATCAGGCTGTGTCCGCGCGAAATCAATTCCAACGCCAACTCGCTTTTACCCAAGCCGGAATGACCGGTAATCAACACGCCGACTTCAAATACATCGAGGAATACGCCGTGTTTGACGATGGAAGTTGCCAGCGTGCGTTGCAGGTAAATCCGCAACACGTCCATCAAATACGGGCTTTCGAGCTTGGAAGTCAAGAGCGGAATGTCGTTTTTATGGCAGTAGTCGCGCAATTTGGGCGAAACCGCCAGACCGTTGGCAACGATGACCAGCGACATGGGGATATCGAAGAGTTCGCCGAAATCGTAATTCAACTCGCCCGATTCGAGGCGTTTGAGATATTCGGCTTCGGCAACACCGACGACTTGGATTTGATTGGGATGGATAAAATTCAAATGGCCGACCAACGCCAAAACGGGTTTGTCGGCCTCTACTCCGATGCGGTTGTCCGCACCCGAATTGCCTGCCGCCCAAGCAAGTTGGAGCTTGTGCTGATTGTCGGAAAACAGGCGGCGGACGGATATACTGGGCATTCTTTACTCTTCTGCCAGAAGTTTGCGCACCTCCTCGGCAGAGGTTGCGGACATCAAGGCTTCACGGACGGCTTTTTGCGAGAACCTGCCCGCCAGTTTGGACAAGACTTCCAAATGTTCGCCGGTCGCATTTTCCGGCACCAACAAAGTGAAAATCAGGGATACGGGTTTGCCGTCGGGCGCATCGAAAGCGACCGGTTCTTTCGTGCGGATAAACGCGCCGGTGGCTTTTTTCACGCAGGCATGACGGCCGTGCGGGATGGCGACGCCCTGACCCAAGCCGGTCGAACCCAGCTTTTCGCGGGCAAACAGGCAGTCGAAGACATCGCCGTGAGGTAATTCTGCTTCATGTTCAAGCAGCAGGCCCGCTTCTTCAAACAAGCGTTTTTTGCTGCCGACTTCCAAGTCTAAAACGATATGGGACAAAGGCAAAATTTCGCCGATAAGGCTCATAGAAATCTCTTTTGATGTGGCAAAATGAAATGGAATTGTACCGACTGTCTGTACAAACCTCAATCCTGAACACGCAATTTACACTCAGATTGCTAACAAGAAACGCTGCTTCTTTGATATTTCTTAACTCACACACAAGGTCGTCTGAAAACGGCGGCAAGTGGTTTACGGCGGGTTCGGATACCAGACAAAACTCCGCCGCCATCGCCAATCCGCCCTGCCCCAAAAGCAAAACGTCGTCTGAAACCCTTTTCAGACGACGTGTTAAGCATCCTATTACCTCACAACCGCGTGGCAGCCAAAGCCCACAAATAATGCCCCGCCAAACCCAAAAACCACAGCAGACCGATATAGTTGTTATCCAGAAACACTTTAAAACAAGTCTGGCGGTCGCGCGTTTTGATGGCATGGTATTGACCGATTTGCAGCCACACCACCGCAGGCAGCATAATCCAATACGGCCATGTCGCGCCGATTTTCACACCCAACACCGCCATCAGCGCGGTAAACCAAAAATGGCAGAGCATGGATGCGGAAATATCGTGATCGCCGAACGTGATCGCCGAAGTTTTAATCCCGATTTTCAAATCGTCTTCCTTGTCCGACATCGCATAAATCGTGTCGTAGGCAAGCGTCCATAGAGCATTGGCGGTAAACATCAGCCACGCCGTAGAAGGCACGCCGCTGCGGACGGCGGCAAACGCCATCGGAATCCCGAAAGAAAACGCCAGCCCCAAATAAAACTGCGGCAGCGGGAAAAAACGTTTGGTAAAGGGGTAAGTCATCGCCAGAAACAGCGCAGGAACGCTCATCACCCAAGTCAACAGGTTCAGCGGCGTCATGCAGAGGGCGGCAAGCAGGCAGAGGATGACGGTCAGCAGAATCGCTTCCGTTTTAGAAACCAACCCGCGGGCAAAGGGGCGGTTTTTCGTGCGCTCGACCGAACCGTCAAAATCGCGGTCGGCAAAGTCGTTGATCACGCAGCCTGCGCTGCGCATAAAAAACGTACCGGCGGTAAACGCCCAAAAAATATCCGCTTCCGGAATGCCTTCCGAAGCGACCCATAACGCCCAATAGGTCGGCCAAAGCAGCAACAACGTGCCGATAGGCTTGTCGATGCGCATCAATTTGCCGTATATGACCATCCGTCCGACGGCATAGCGCGGGAAAAAATGTAGGAGAACACGTCTTATCTTCATGCGAATGTGAAAAATATGTTATTGGTATAATAAATCAATTTGTAATTATTGCTTAGCGTATTATGTTCATTATAAATCAATTTTTAGATTTTACTATTTTATTTAGACCCTTATCCCCAACTTTTACAGAAAGATACAAAAACGGCATATCCGCGCCCTACACAAACTGCGCCAACCCCGCCAAAAAATATTCCGTCAATTCCAACACCTCGCCATCCCAATCGAAATAAGACCTGCGGGCGGCGACAGGTCGTCTGAAATCATCCTGACCGCCAACGTTTTCCATCAGGCAAAACTCGAATGCCGAACGCTTCAAGGGCAGCGTACCGTCAAACAGCCGCTCGCCCAAAGGCTGCGTGCCGCAATCCAATACGCCGCGCCAGGCTTGCGATTGCGGGCTGCACGCGCTGCGCGCCTGTACGACGGGAACGCCGTCCAGATGCAGCAAAACGTCGCGGACGAATTGCGGGGCGGCGGTTTCGGCATGGTTTTCGCCAAACGAATTGCCCTGCCCGTCCAGTTCGCCCATATACAGCACTTTTACCGTAAAACTGCCGCCCAAGGCGCGTAAAGCGGCGGTCAGCGATTGCGCTTGGCACAAAGCGGCGGCGCGTTCGTTCCAGCCCTGCGGCAGTTCGTCGGGAAGTTTGTCTTGCCAATTCAAGGGGGGATTCATGGGGTTTAGATTGATGTGTTTCATGGCAAAATGAATAAATTTTCAGACGACCTCTAAATTTTAAAAGGTCGTCTGAAAACTTATTTAATAATCGGGGTGGCGAGAACAGCCAGAGTAAAGAATTTTACAATCATTTGAATACTGACTACACCCGTCAAAAGCTTTTTGTTCTGCTTTCTCTAGATAATCATCACTTTTTGCACTAGCGCTTTTACTGCCCACAGCAATCGCACTGCAAGCATTGCGAACTTCCGTCATCTTACGACAACCCTTTCCATCTCTATGCAATGGATTTTGACCGCCTCCTGCTTTAATGCAGTTTGCCAATGCCTCTTTATTGGCGGAACGATAGCCTTCAGTATTATTTTCTGCATAGCCAACGGCATCATTGGCAGGATTATAATAAATGACACCCCAGCGGTTCGGAATCTTGACGACTCGGTTTGTTTGCCCTATAGGTCGGTTATTGCCACTACAACCAGGTAGGTCAGGATGGTAAACGCAAGGATTACTCATCTCATTAGCTAGAATCAGTTGACTTAAGGTTACCATGATGAACGTTAAAAATAACTTTTTCATTATTAATCCTTTATTTTATTCCAGTGCTACCGTCATCTTTTTTTACTTCTATCCTTATTCACTCTAGGCGACCCATCCGAATTGGTCGGGCTGTTTCCACCTTGCAGAATGTTATAAGTATTGAACCCCAACGACGACCCGATCAGATTCCCCACCAGCAACGGCGCGGTGATCATCAGCGTACCCATCATCAGCCCCAAACCGCCCTGCATGATCGTAATCTGCACAATACCCAGTCACGATGGAATATTGCTTGTTTACTGCATAAAATTTTCAGACGACCTCAAATCTTAAAAAGACCGTCTGAAAAATCAAATCAATTAATAACGGTACTGAGGATGGCGCGAACAGCCTGAATAAAATATTTTGCAGCCATTTGAATATTTTCCGCAGCCTTCAAGAGCTTTCTGCTCCGCCTTCTCTAGATAAACATCATTTTTTGCAGCATAACTTTCATTACTAACTGCTATAGCACCACATTGATTACGATATTCGGTTACTGAACGACACCCTTGCCCATCTCTATGAGATGGATTTTTACCACCTCCCGATCTAATGCACATTTCTAGTGCCTCACGTCGAGCAGATTTATAACCTTCAGTATTGTTTTCTGCATAGCCCACCGCATCGTTGGCAGGATTATAATAAATGACACCCCAACGATTGGGAATATTAATTACCCGTCGTGACGCAGAAGAACCATTTGCCCCGCACCCTGCCAAATCAGGACGTTGAATACAGGGATTCATCACCGGATCATTGATGGCATTCAGCCCTTCGGCAGAGATAAATCCACTTAATACCATAGAAAATACTAAAAATATTCTTTTTACCATTTCATCCTCCATTTCTTACTACCAAAGACATTGTGTTACTCCCTTTATCCTTAATCCCAAGGCACATTAACAACGAACCCAAAAAACTTCAGTCCCTTGGAAATACTGCTTGGACGAATCATACAGCAAGCACAAGCTGAACCCCAGTTCCGTCAGTATCTCCAGCGACAGCGCAGTTTCGTTTAGCAGCAATGCTCCGCCACTTTTAATCGTTTTCAGACGACCTTTCGTCCGTCTCCACCTTATCCAACTCCATCCACTCCGCATCGGGAAAATCTGTTTTCAGACGACCCTTTAGATATGCCAAGCTGTCTTGGGCGATGTGTTTGTCGCGGCTGTCGTGGATGTGGTTGAAAATCAGGCTGTGCAAGCTGATGCCGTATTGTTTGAGCGCGGCGAAACTGAGCAGGGTGTGGTTGATGCTGCCGAGCCGTCCGCTGGTAACGAGAATGACGGGATAAGCCTGTTGCTGAACATAATCAATGGTTAACAGGTTTTCCGTCAGCGGAACCATCAATCCGCCCGCGCCTTCGACCAATACGATTTCGTATTGTGCCGCCAGCTGCTGCGTAGCGGCGCGGATTTTGTTCAAGTCCAAAGCCCTGCCGTCCAGACGGGCGGCGAGGTGGGGCGAAGCGGGATAGCTGAAGATTTCGGGCATGGTCAGCCGCTGTTTGTCGGCTTCCTGCATGGGTATGCCCATAATTTTGCGGTGGACGGCGATGTCGTCGGCGATGTTTTGGCAACCGGTTTGCACGGGCTTTTGCGTGATCACGCTTTTGCCCTGCTGCAACAATTGTTTTGCCAACACGCCGGTGGCGACAGTTTTGCCGATGTCCGTGTCTATGCCGCTGACGAAGTAAACGCCTTTCATTTGCTGTGTTCCTTCAAGATTTGTACGGTTTTGTCGGCAAGTTCGGTCAAGAGGTCGTCTGAAATGATGTAAGGCGGCATGAGGTACACCAGCCTGCCGAATGGGCGCACCCAAATGCCCTGCGCCACGCAGTCCGCTTGAAAACGCGCCATATCCACGCCTTTTTCCAGCTCGATCACGCCGATGGCACCCAAAACGCGCACGTCTTTCACGCCGCGGATGTCCCATGCGGTTTTCAGACGACCTTTCAGGATGCTTTCGATGCGGCAGATATTTGCCTGCCAATCTTGGGACAAAAGCAGCTTGACCGAAGCGCAGGCAACGGCACACGCCAGCGGATTTGCCATAAACGTCGGACCGTGCATAAACACACCCGCTTCGCCTCGCGAAATCGTTTCGGTGACTTTTTGCGAAGTGATTGCCGCCGCCAGCGTCATATAGCCGCCGCTCAAGCCCTTGCCGATACACATAATATCCGGCACGACCTGCGCGTATTCGCAGGCAAACATCTTGCCCGTGCGCCCGAATCCAGTGGCAATTTCGTCAAAAATCAACACGATATCAAATTCGTCGCACAAATCGCGCAACCCGCGAAGATACTGCGGATGATAAAAATACATGCCGCCCGCACCCTGCACGACCGGTTCCAAAATAAAGGCGGCAATATCCGCATGATGCGCTTCAAACAAGGCGCGGACAGGCTGCAAATCCGTTCCGTCCCATTCATCGTCGAAACGGTTTTTCGGATTATCGACAAAATAACGCTGCGGCAGAGCGCTGCCGAAAATATGGTGCATCCCCGTTTCCGGATCGCAGACGGACATCGCGTTCCAAGTATCGCCGTGATACCCGCGCCGCACCGTCGCGATATTCTGCTTCGCGGTCAAACCCCGCGCCTGCTGGTATTGCACCGCCATCTTCAGCGCGACTTCTACCGAAACCGAACCTGAATCCGCATAAAAAATACGGTCCAGCCCCTGCGGCAAAATCCCGACCAACAACTTGCCCAGTTCCACCGCCGGCTCGTGCGTCAAACCGCCGAACATCACATGCGACATTTGCTTAATCTGCGCCTCAACCGCCTGATTCAAAACAGGATGATTGTAGCCGTGTATCGCACACCACCAAGACGACATCCCGTCAATCAGCCGCGTACCGTCCGCCAATTCGATATGCACGCCCTCCGCACGGCGCACCGGATAAACAGGCAACGGATCGGTCATGGACGTATAGGGATGGAGCAGATGGACGCGGTCGAAATCGAGCAGGGAGGAAGTGTGTTCGGGCAACATATTTTCTGAGAAGGGTTCAATACCAAATTCTGCTATTTTAACCCACTCTGATTAGATGAAAACCTGAAAAGTCTTTATTGAATAAGGAAAAGGTCGTCTGAAAACCTGTTTACTCAGTTTTCAGACGACCTTTATGTTAATTTCAATTTACAAGAAACTTTCTACCATACATATATACTACATTTACGGCGTAAATTTGCATATATAGTAATGTTAGTTTTCAATACTCTCCAATAATTCATTCGGAACATCATCAAAAAAACGACAAAACGGATTTGACCCAACTAAAGTAACACTTGCTTTAGCACGAGTCATAACGACATATAATATCCGCTGCATCATTTCTAATTCATTTAATTGATCTTCTTCGGGGATTTGTGTTAACAATCGTGCAGGATATTGAGCATCGTGCAAACCTAAAATCACAACATGATCAAATTCCAAACCTTTTAATTGATGATAGGTTGTTACAACAATTCCCCCGTCAAAATTTCCTAAACTCTTTCCACGCGCAGCCTTAACCGTTGTTATACCACGTTTTTTTAATGCCTGTTGAACAGGATAAACCTGGTTGGCAAAAGGCAATGCAACCGCCACTGTTGTCGTACGTAACCGTTTAAAATTTTCCGCAATAAAGTCATACCCTTTCTCATAAGCATCCTTTGCAGAACTCCCAAGAATCTTCCTTACTTTATTACCATGCCGATTGGGATAAATAGGCGGGGTAAAATCCTCTTCAGTACTTGTTATATGATTTTTCAATAAATACTGAGCTACCTGCATAATTTCGAATGTCGTACGATGACTACCCAATAAGTTATGTGACCGCCCACCTTGCACACGAATACCTACTGACTTCCAAGTAAAATTACGACGATAAATTTTCTGAGCCAAATCTCCTGCCAAACTCAATGATACGCGTGGTAATTTGACAACCGCTAACAACCAGCTTTTATCAAAATCCTGAACCTCATCAACCATAACATGGTCATAACGCAAATTATCAGGAAATTCAATTCCTTGCTGCTCAAGTGTATTTAGAATCAAACCAGCAGGATTATCATAATCTTGCTTATTATTTTCTTCTAACCATTCCATATATAATTCATATACGTGCCAAACAAAGCGCCGATCTTCTTGGGATAAGCGAATAGCCGTACCACGATTCGTTCGTTCTACTATCAAATATTCATTTAAACGAGTGATGTGTTGCCCGAATAACCATGCAATTTCCTCACCCCACCATTTCAATAATTCTGCTGATGTCTGAATTTCATATAGCCTATGCTCACCAATTTCTTGTTTAGAAATAGAAATGATTTTAGCCAATTCTTCCGATCGCTCTTTACTGTCCACCCAATCTGAAAAATTAGCTCCCATAGATTGGGCACACGATTTTGCCCAATCATGAAATGTGTGAACATCAATATCTCCAGCCATGCCCGCTTTTTTAAATGTTTTTTTGACATAAGCACAAAGTGATGAATTATAGGTCAAAAATAACAAAGACCCTTTATTCATAGCACTTAATATCTTTCCGGCACGTGCTGCTAAAACAGTCGTTTTGCCACTACCTGCCTGCCCTCGAATAAGCAAATGTTCAGTTGGATCAAGATTAATAATACTTTCTTGTTCCGGAGTAAACGTTATTTCAGCCGTACTAACAGGTGTCAATATCGATGATTCTTGAACTGAATCTAACATTCTCTCCGCTAGAGACCATTCATAGTTGCTATTAATCACAACCTTATTTTCTTTTTTCATACGATAAAGTGCAGAGTTAACATCACTCCTATCAGTATGTTGATTGAATTCTTTAGTTAAAATCTGAGCAATTTCACGCGCTTTAATAGGTTGATGCAACCTCACCAAATTTAAGATTTTTTGTTCTAATGCCATGATCTGATTCCCTTTTTACCCAAAATTTCCTATAACAAATTTAAATAAGAATAGGACAATTTGATTATAGTCATTTCCATGCAAAAGGGGATCTATTGATAAATTTCAAAACAACTATACCTAAATCTATCGGAATGATCCCCATCTGCACAAAAACAAGTAAATGCCTGAATTAAAGATTAGTTCACCATAAATTTCCTATAACTCAATCCCTTTCAGCTTTGCCACGGTATTGATGTCTTTATCGCCGCGGCCGGACAGGTTGACCAGAATCACTTGGTCTTTGCCCATTTTCGGCGCGTTGGCGACTGCCCATGCGAGGGCGTGGCTGGATTCGAGCGCGGGGATGATGCCTTCGAAGCGGCACAACAAATCAAAGGCTTCGAGTGCTTCGTCGTCTTTGGCGACGGTGTATTCGACGCGTTTGATGTCGTTCAGGTGGCTGTGTTCCGGGCCGATGCCGGGGTAGTCGAGACCTGCGGACACGGAGTGCGTCCCCAAGACTTGGCCGTTTTCGTCCTGCATCAGGTAGCTGCGGAAGCCGTGCAATACGCCGATGGGGGCTTTGCTGGTAATCGGTGCAGCGTGGTCGGGGGTGTCCACGCCCAAACCGCCGGCTTCCACGCCGACGAGGCGCACGTTTTCTTCGCCGATATACGGGTGGAACAGGCCGATGGCGTTCGAGCCGCCGCCGACGCAGGCAACGGCGACGTCGGGCTGTCTGCCGATGGCTTCCTGCATCTGCGCTTTGGCTTCGTTGCCGATAACGCATTGGAAATCGCGCACCATTTCGGGATACGGCGCGGGACCGGCGGCGGTGCCGATGATGTAGAACGTGTCGTCCACGCGGGCGACCCATTCGCGCATGGCTTCGTTCATCGCGTCTTTCAGCGTGCGGCTGCCGCTGTCGACGCTGACTACGTTTGCGCCCAACAATTTCATGCGGAACACGTTGGGCATTTGACGCTGGATGTCGTCCGCGCCCATGTACACGTCGCAAGTCATGCCGAAGCGGGCGGCGACGGTGGCGGAAGCCACGCCGTGCTGACCCGCACCGGTTTCGGCGATGACGCGTTTTTTACCCATGCGGCGGGCGAGCAATGCCTGACCGATGGTGTTGTTTACCTTGTGCGCGCCGGTGTGGTTCAAGTCTTCGCGCTTCAACCAGATTTGCGCGCCGCCCAGATGCTCGGACAATCGCGCGGCATGGTAAACGGGGCTGGGGCGGCCGACGTAGTGTTTCAAATCGCGGTGGAACTCTTCCCAAAACGACGGGTCGTTTTTCGCTGCTTGATAGGCATCCGCCAGCTCTTGCAAGGCGGGAATCAGGGTTTCGGAGACATAAAGTCCGCCGTGTTCGCCGAAAAAGCCCTTCTCGTCGGGCGCTTGGTAGTTTTTCATCGGATTTCTTCCTTGTCTGTTTTTTCAGACGGCCTCGGTCTGCTAAAGGCCGTCTGAAAGGGGAAATTGTCGGCAATTATAACTGTTTTTCACACAAACCCGCCATTTCGAAAAACGCCCGATACGCCGCCGCCTTTTTCGCCAAACTCAAAGGATAAGCGCGCGAAGTGGACGGCAGGCGGGTCAGGGTCAAATCCCGTCCGGCAAACGGAAACGGCACGGTTTCGCCCGTTTTCGGCATTTTGATGCCGCCGCCCTGAATATCGAGCAGGACTTCCGTCGCCTTACCGCCGGTAGTGCAGATATGGCGGCAGTCGGGCATCTGCGCCAACACCGCCGCCAAATCGACGGTTTCAACCACTTGCAAAAACTTGTCGGACGCATTGCCGTGTTCCCGCACCGCCTTTAACACGGTCGGGCAGGACGCAATCCCCCGTTCGCGCAAAAACGCCTTGATTTTCTCCGCATCAAACGCTTTTTCAGACGACCTTTGGAAATGCGCCGCATCATTAAAAAACACCAGCCCATAAACGCGCCACATATCGTTTTGAAAATTCGGATAATGAAACTGCATCGCGCGTTTGTCTTCCTTGGGCGGAAACGTCCCCATCATCATTACCGTCGCCTGCGGCGGCAGCAAGGCGGGGAAGGGATGGGTTTCGATTTCAAGCGGAGCAGACATCATGATTTCCTTGATAAAAAATATTGAACACGAGGCAGTCGGTTGCTGCCTTTTCAGACGACCTGCCGATTAATACTGATAGACAAGTTTTCTCCCCCAACAAGTTTCCGGCTGTTTCACATTATTCTCTTCCAACAATTCATTTTCCGCTTTTGGACGGGCCGACACCGTCCAGATATCCGGTCGGTCACGATTCCAAGTCAGCAAGGAAACATTGTCAAATACGCAACCCAAAATATCGGTTTGTTTGGGTTCAATCTCTATTTCCACAATATTCTTTTTACCGTCCAGCGTGATCAAGCCTGTAAAAGGCATATTTTCAGAAGCCAACCATGCCAGCCAAACTTTACCGGATTCAATGTATCTCACCTCATGCAAACCAAACTTCACATTTTCGCCCAATTGCGGCACCGGCAGCGCGAAAGACTCATCCAACTGGCACCCCGTCAGCCGGTAATCGTCAGGCGAAGACGTTCGCTTATCCTTCGTACCGACATATTTCCACCCAAAATCTTCAGCGTCCACCCGGCACAACCAACCTTCCGACCATACCGGTTTCTGATCAGCTACTTCCGTCGGCTGCAGAAAGACGCCTTCGCCTATATGTTGATCATAAAACTTCCGTTCCACCGCCTTAATCATCACGCCCTTCCATTCGACAGGCTTGGGAAAGACTGCATACTCGTAAGATTCAATATCCTTTTTCCACCGAAAATGCAACTTTGTTCCGGCGGGCAATGGAAAACCATCTACCACCGTATCCTCACGAAGCACATACCCCTCCGGCTTTTGCTGCCCCATCCACACGCTCCACGCCTGTACGCCCAAACAGCACAGCAAAAACACATTGACCCTGACAGCCATTGCTTTAAACAACGGTCTTTCAGCCTTCAACATCATATCGACAAGCATCAAGCCCAGTATGGCGACCACCGTCAGCCAAATAAAGTTAAAAACCGGCAGCATTTTTTCTTTCTTTATCCATTCTATAGTGGATTAACTTTAAACCAGGACGGCGTTACCTCGCCTTAGCTCAAAGAGAACGATTCTCTAAGGTAGTGAATCGGTTCCGTACTATCTGTACTGTATCTGCGGCTTTCGCCTTGTCCTGATTTAAAGTTAATCCACTATAGAAAAACCTTTTTCAGACGACCTTCTGCCCATACCGCATCAGCGTCATGCCGCCGACCGCTGCCGCGCAGCCCGCAATCAGCGAAATATGCAAAGGTTCGCCCAAAACCCACGCCGAGCTGAGCATGCCGAAAATCGGTACGAGCGTAATATACGCCGCCGCGCTGCCTGCGCCCAAAGTCTTCACGCCTTCGAAATACCACGCGTAGGCCAATACCGTCGCGCCGATGACCAGCCACGCCAATGCCGTCCAACCGCGCGCATCCATCGCCGCCATTGCCTCAAAAGGCAATCCGTCCGTCCACAACGCCACCACTGACAACATCAGCGCGCCGATGAACGACGTTGCCGCCGTTACCGTCAGCGCGTCTATCCCGCGCAAAACCGCACGTCCGATTAAAGTATAAGCCGCCCAGCAGACCACGCAGCCGAAAATCAGCCACTCCCCCGCCTTGATACCGCCCGACAATACCGTCAACGGCTGTCCTTGCGTGACCGCCACAATGGCACCGCTGACCGCCAGCAGCATACCCGCCAAAATCTTCGCGTTTAACCGTTCTCTGAAAAACCAAGCCGCCAGCAGCAGCGTCAGCACGGGATTCACCGCCACAACCACCGCCGCCTTACCTGCCGGCATTGCCTGCAAACCCAGCATGAAAAACACCGCATAGCCGCACACCCCGACGGAAGCGGCTGCCGTCAAGCCCAGCCATTGCCGCGCCGGCAAAGCCGCCAAAGTCGCAAACCTGCTGCGCGCAAACAGCCAACCCAACAACAAAACCGAAGCCAACACAAACCGAACCGCCCCGCCCGTCAGCGGCGGCAGCGACTGCCCCAGCATCCGCCCCATCGGCCAAGACGCGCCCCACAACACCGCCATCCCCAGCAGTTTCAAATGTACAGAATAACGTTCCATCTCATTCCTTTATCAACAAAGGTCGTCTGAAAACCCGATTCCAAGTTTTCAGACGACCTTCCAGTATTGCTGTTGCCAACAGATTACTTGGGCTGCCAAGAGTCTTTCAGCGTGACCGTACGGTTGAACACGGGCTGCTCGGGGCGGTGGTCTTTGCGGTCGGTCACGAAATAGCCGATACGCTCAAACTGCCAACGGCTTTCGGCGGGCAGGTTTTTGGCTGCGGGTTCGGCGTAGGCGGTGATTTCTTTGACGGACTCAGGGTTGAGGAAATCGGTAAACGGCAGGTATTCGCCGTCTTCGCCGCGCACGGCATCGGGACGCTCGACGGTAAAGAGGCGGTCATACAGGCGGACTTTGATTTCGGCGGCGTGTTCGGCGGAAACCCAGTGAATCACGCCTTTGACTTTTCTGCCTTCGGGATTTTTGCCCAAGGTGTCATGGTCGATGCTGCATTTGAGTTCAACCACATTGCCTGCCGCGTCTTTTACTACTTCATCGCACTTGATGACATAGCCGTGACGCAGGCGTACTTCACCTCCCGGGGTCAGGCGTTTGAAGCCTTTGGGCGGATTTTCGGCAAAGTCGTCTGCCTCGATGTAGATGGTTTGGGACACGGGGATTTCGCGCTCGCCCATTTCTTCGTGATTGGGGTGGAACGCGGCGCGGCGGCTTTGGGTTTTGCCGGCTTCAAAGTTGGTCAGGGTGACTTTGAGCGGGTTCAAAACCGCCATCAGGCGCGGGGCGGAGTTTTCCAGCTCTTCACGAATCGCACCTTCCAACACGCTCATATCGACGATGTTTTCAGATTTGGAAATACCGGCGCGTTTGGCAAACAGGCGCAGGCCTTCGGGCGTGTAGCCGCGGCGGCGCATACCGGAAATGGTGGGCATACGCGGGTCGTCCCAGCCGGTAACGTGGCCTTCTGAAACCAGTTGGTTCAGCTTGCGTTTGGACGTGATGGAATACAAAAGCTCCAAACGGGAAAACTCGTATTGGCGCGGGCGGGTGGCGTGCGGCGCGGGGATATTGTCCAACACCCAGTCATAAAGCGGGCGGTGGGCTTCAAATTCGAGCGTACACAAGGAATGCGTGATGCCTTCGATAGCATCGGAAATGCAATGCGTGTAGTCGTACATCGGGTAGATGCACCATTTGTCGCCGGTGTTGTGGTGGTGGGCGCGGCGGATGCGGTAGATGACGGGGTCGCGCATATTGATGTTGCCTGATGCCATGTCGATTTTCAGGCGCAGGGTTTTGCTGCCGTCGGGGAACTCGCCGTTTTTCATGCGCGTGAACAGGTCGAGGTTTTCTTCGATACTGCGGTCGCGGTAAGGGCTGTTTTTACCCGCCTCGGTCAGCGTGCCGCGGTATTCGCGCATTTCTTCGGGCGTCAAATCATCAACATACGCTTTGCCGTCTTTGATTAAACCGACGGCGTAGTCGTAAAGTTGGTCGAAATAATTGGAAGCGAAACGCGGCTCGCCCGCCCAATGGAAACCCAGCCACTCGACATCTTCTTTGATGGCGTTGACGTATTCGTCGTTTTCTTTTTCAGGGTTGGTATCGTCGAAACGCAGGTTGCACAAGCCGTCGTAAATATACGCCAAACCGAAATTCAGGCAGATGGATTTGGCGTGGCCGATGTGCAGGTAGCCGTTGGGTTCGGGCGGGAAACGGGTTTGGATGGCTTCGTGTTTGCCGCTTTTTAAGTCTTCTTCGATGATGGTGCGGATGAAATGGTTGTCCGCGAATTGGTCTTTGTTGAGCATGGTCAGGAGCTATCTGAAAATATGATGTCGTGCCGATTTTACCTGAAAACAGGACGGCTTTACAGTCAATACAAGGTACAGAGGTCGTCTGAAAACCGTTTCAGACGACCTCTGTATAGACAATTACGAATCGGATGAAAGATTGGAATGGTCGGAAGCATTGTCTTCCGGACGTTTAAATGCGGTTGATGAATCGATAAAATCAACCAGCCGGTTAATCAACAGAACGATACCCAAAATAACCAAAAGTGCGATTGGGAAAAAAATCCAAAGCAAACCGGTAGTGCCGATAAAAGACCAGCGCATGGACGCCCAAAATGCTTGAAGCGAGGATTTTTCCAAAGAGAGCAGCTTGGGGCGGGCTGCGGTGGCGATAATGGAAGCAATCAGCGAACCAACATAAAATACAGGCAACCCTAGCCACAAAAAAGCTGATCCGTGATGATCGTAATTAGGGGAGTAAGGGTCATTATGACTGTCAGCACTGTCTACCGCCATCATAAACAACAACCAAAGTATGGTTGTTATCCACACGCTGCCCGCCACAGTAGCAGGTCGCAAACGATGGGAAAACAAGACATAAACCAGATTCGCCGAGCCAAGCATCAACATACCGGCAATTAATGTAAACTCGAAGCGATCGGGTATTGCCTGACTGAACCATATCGAAGTCGTGATGATAATAATGATACTGCCAGCCAATGAAAGGCCGGAAAATGTTCTTTCGCTGATACGGGGGAAATTCATCTTGATGTCTTTTCAAAACTGTTCTTCTGAATCAAAGAACATTCATATACGGATGATTGTTTTCAGACGATCTGCCCATTCAATAGCAGCCATCTGAAAACGCCTCCCCATTGTACCCGAATTTCATTAACCTTTTGTAACCCCCGAAATCAAAGCGGCACAGGCTCGGCAACCAGCCATTCTACGCCCGCATCACCTAAAACCTTCTGCATGGCGGCTTCCGGTACGCGGTCGGTAAATACTTTGTCAAACGAACCGATGTCGCCCAGTCTGACCAAGGCATTGCTGTTGAATTTGCTGTGGTCCACACCCAAATACCTGACCCGCGCATTGGTCATCATCGCCTGCATGACGCTGACTTCTTTATAGTCGTAGTCCAAAAGCGAGCCGTCGCTTTCCACGCCGTGCGTACTCATGACGGCATAATCGACTTTAAACTGATTGATAAAATCAACCGTCGCCACGCCCGTAATCCCGCCGTCCAAGGGGCGCACAACGCCGGAGGTGATGATGACGGTGTAGTCAGTGCGCGCAGACGTGATGGAGGCAACGTAAATATTATTGGTGATAATCCGCAGGTTTTTGCGCTGCTTGACCAACTCGGCGGCAACGGCTTCCATCGTCGTGCCTATACTGATAAACAACGACGAATTGTCAGGAATGTGGGCGGCAATCAGGCGGGCGATGGCGTTTTTTTCATTTTGGCAGTGTTTTCGCTTGCCTTGCGCCACGCCGCCGGAAATATCGCCGACCGACGCTCCGCCGTGATAACGCTTCAACTGCCGCGTTTCGCTCAATTCCTGTATGTCGCGGCGTATGGTCTGCGGGGTCACGTCCAAAGCTTCTGCAAGCTGCTCGACCGTCATGAAATGCTGCTCGCGCACCAGGGCGAGGATGTGTTCGTGTCTTTGTATTTTCGGTTTCATCTGGATTCGTTTCAATTCGTTCCGGTTCGTTTGAATTCGGATTGTACGCCTTTTGCCCAAAATCGGAAAAGGCTGCCGCCGATTCAGCTTTACCCAAAACCAAAGGTCGTCTGAAAACCTGAATCCCGGTTTTCAGACGACCTTTTTGCTGTGTCCGTGTTATTCCGCTTCGTATTTGCGTTCCAAACGCTCCACGCACGCGCTTAAGTGTTTGCGCATGACTTTGACCACGCGGTTGCGTTTGCCGTTGGTCAGCAGGTCGAGGATTTCGCGGTGTTCGGAATGGGTGTGGGTGTTGATGGTGCGTTTTTCATGACGTTGCGCATCGAAGACGGCGACGATGAGCGAAGAGCGGGCGCACAGGGTGTTCATGATGTCGAACAAGACGTTGTTGTCGATCAGACGCGCCAGTTCGACGTGGAAGGCGTTGGACAGGCGGTTCCAACCCACGCGGTCGCCGCTGTCGGATGCCTGTTCTTCACGCTCGATCATGGCGTAGAGCGGCTGGAGACGGGTTTCCAAATCGGGCATATCGGACAGGAGGTTCAAAATCATGCTTTCCATTTCGATACGCGCGTTGAACACGTCCTGCATTTCCTTCAAATCGGGAACATGAACGAACGCGCCGCGATTGGGTTGCAAATCGACGATTTTGTCGTGTGCCAACAGGGACAGCGCGCCGCGCACGGTATTGCGCGAGCAGACCATTTGGCGGCAAAGCTCGGATTCGGTCAGTTTTTTGCCGGGCAGCAAAACATGGTCGGTGATGCCGTCCAAAATCAGGGCGTAAACGCGGAACAGCTCCGAATCATGCCTGCCTGCCGGCATCATGGAAGAAGGGGTAGGCGCATGGAGGGTATCGTTATCGGTATTCATTATTTAAGCTCTCCTCATAGTCTGGCGTGTCATATCGTTTGAAATAACAGAAATTTTGCGACGGCGGCAACCCGCCCCTTATCGCTTTTTGCTTGATTCCATTTCGATATAGCACAAAATCTGATTAAGATATAATTAAAAATTGTTGACAATCTCTAGTGAAGCTTGCACAATATCCTCACAAGGCCAAGTTATGAAGGCTGATAGAGAGAGAATCCACAATAAGCAAGCAGATATATTCATAGTGTAGCGTGAATATATCTGCTTTTTTGTCGGGCGGCATTTATTCACGCTTTAACAATATTCCGCCTCTAAACGCTTTTCAGACGACCCCTGAAAGATACGGGAGGTCGTCTGAAAAATTACTCTGCTTCGACGGTTTCAAAACTATGGGTGATTTTCGCCGCCTTGCCCAGCATAATCGAGGCGGAACAATATTTCTCGGCAGACATCTGCACGGCGCGCTCGATGGCAGATTCGGTCAAATTGTGTCCGATAACTTTAAAATGGATATGGATTTCGGTGAACACGCGCGGGGCATCGTCGGCGCGCTTCGCGGTAACCGTCGCCTGGCAGTCCACCACCTTTTGACGCTGCTTCTCGGCAATCATCACGACATCGATGCTGGAACAGCCCGCCACACCCAAAAGCAGCATTTCCATCGGGCTGGGGCCGCGTTTCGCCTGCCCTTCCGCCGCCGCGCCTTCCATGACGACGCTGTGTCCGTTTTCGGTCGTGCCGACAAAGCACATTCCGTCTATCCATTTTGATGTAACTTGCATGATGTCTCTTCCGCGAAGTTGAAGTTGGTTTGCCCAATATTGTAAACAAATTTGACTGATAAATATAGCAAGAGGTCGTCTGAAATTTCCGTTTCAGACGACCTTATTCAATCCCGATAAGCCCAATGATTGACCGGACCGTGTCCCGCACCGATGTTCAAAGGGTTGCGAATCGCCTCGGTAATGTATTTTTTGGCGGTTTGCACGGCTTCGAGTGTTTTGAAACCTTTTGCCAGCTCGGCGGCGATACAGGCGGAGAACGTGCAGCCCGTACCGTGCGTATGTGCCGTCGGGAAACGGCGGTCGGCAAATTCAAACACGTCATCCGGCGTAAACAGCCAGTCGGTGCAGTATTCGCTGCGGCTGTCGCCCAAATGCCCGCCTTTAATCACCACGTTTTTCACGCCGCAATCTTGCAGGATTTTGGCGGCGCGTTCCGCATCTTGGCGGCTTTCAATACGCACGCCCGTCAAGGCTTCCGCTTCGGGCAGGTTCGGCGTCAGAATGTCGGTATCAGGCAGAAGCAGGCGTTTCATCGCTTCGACGGCGGAATCCTGCAACAGCGGCGCGCCGCCTTTGGCAATCATCACCGGATCGAGGACGCGCTTGCCGAAACGGCATTTTTTCAGATTTTCAGCAACGCATTCAATCACTTGAGCCGTACCCAGCATCCCGATTTTATAGGCGCGGATTTCAAAATCGGCACGGATCGCTTCGATTTGCGCGGCAATGATGTCGGTCGGAATCAGATGCACCGCCGATACGCCGAGCGTATTTTGCGCGGTCACGGCGGTCAGCACGCTGGTGCCGAATACGCCGCGCATCTGAAACGTCTTCAAATCCGCCTGTATCCCCGCCCCTCCGCCGGAATCCGAGCCGGCGATGGTCAGCGTTTGGACGAATGTTTCTTCCATTTGGCTTCTCCTATTGTTTGGTTTGATGAAACGGTTCGGATAGCGGTTTGAAGTTCTTTTCGTTTGTTTGGATCTGTCAGCCCAATTTTTTTAATTCTCGGCTCAAAATGCCGTGTATTTCCAGTGCCGTTTCGTAGCGGTCTTCTTTGGCAGGAACCGGCTCCAGAAAATGCAGCTCCACCTTGCTGGAAGGCTGGCTGATAATCATGCAGATGGATTGCCACAGGCTGGTATCGCCCACATAAGCCGCCTGAAGGTTCGGACTGGTGCCGTCGGGATTGGGGTAGCGGCAGAGCATGGGGATAATGGGAACGCCTGCATCGTAGGCAGTTTGGAAAAAGCTGGGCTTGAACGGGAGGATTTCATAACCTTCCGTACTCGTCCCTTCCGGGAAAATGGTTACGGTATCGCCGTTTTTAAGGGCTTCGGTTACCGTGGCGATTTTAGCGGTATTGCCTTTGGTGCCTTTATTGCGTGAAACGTAAACGGTCTGCGCCTGCGTGGCGAGATAGCCGACTACCGGCCATTTGGCGACATCGTCTTTCGCCACAAACCGACCCGGAAAAGCGCCGTTGACCGCCATGATGTCCAACCAAGAGATATGGTTGCTGATTAACAACTGCGCCTGCCCTTCCTGAGGCAGCGTGCCGAAGGTTTCCAGCTTCATGCCGCATGAAGCGAGGACGCGCAGAGACCAAATTTGGATGGCGCGCAATTTGCGCCGTTTGCTGTAAAAGGGAAACAGGAAGAACATTTCCGCCATACCGTAAAGCAGGCAGATGCCGATGCAGAGCAGGCGGAAGGTAAAACGTAGTTTGGCAATCATAAGGTTGTGGTGTGTGCAATCTTGGTATAGGGTGAAACCGCTAAAAATCGGTTATTTGCTGATTTCACAATAGTTGAGGTCGTCTGAAAAGGTTTTCAGACGACCTTTTGGTCTTTATGGTTTAGGGGCGAAACGTTGGAGGTAACGGTCTGCCAGGCGGGTGATGTCCATCATAATGAGCACGTCGGCGCAGTTGAACGCTTCATCGACGCAAGGCTCGCCGCAGAACCATGCGCCCGCATTGAGGTAGCCTTTAATCAGCGGCGGGACGTCCGGTTTGTCCGACGGGGTAATTTCGTCCCACTTGAGCGGATTGAGCGGCTTGACGCACCATTTTTCAGGCGCGAGGTATTTGGATTTCAGGGCATGATACAGACCCGCCGCATCGCTGCCGCCGTCGTGCATATCGATGCTGCCGCAGCCTATCATGAAGCGCAGGTTTTCGTCTTTCATGAATTTGACCAAACCCGACCACAAAAGCATGACCAAACCGCCGTTGCGGTAGTCGGGATGGGTGCAGGCGCGGCCGAGTTCGACGGTTTGCGGCAAGATGTCTTTCAAAGGGGACAGGTCAAATTCGTGTTCGCTATACCAGCCGCCGACTTTTTTGGCGGTTTCTTCGGTAATCAGGCGGTAGCAGCCGATGACTTCTCCGGTTGCGTCGTCAAAAGCCAAAAGGTGGTGGCAATGTTCGTCGTAAGGATCGACATCGCGACCGTCGTCGCTTTCGATTTCTGCACCCAGCTCTTGGGCGAATACTTGATAACGCAAGCGTTGTGCTGCTTCAATTTCCGCCTGCGTTTCCGCAAGGCGCACGCTCAGACCGATTTTGGGGCCGGTTTGGTTGAAACGGCTTTGGGACATGAATTTTCCTGTCTTGTACATTGGATAATCGATTTGCGATTATAGCGGATATAGGGCGGAATTTATATTGAGTTCGGACAAGTGAAGCAAATTAGGGATGAAATGACTATGCAAAAAGAATTTTTTACAACAGAATGGGGACAACAGTTTTCAGACGACCCCTCCCCTGTTTTGAAAATATCCTGCATCCCCTTTCCCCAATACATACAACCCCTTCATTGAAATCCCACCGCATGATTAAAGGAAGGCAAAGTGTGTATCAACCAAGAGGCTACCTGAAAAACGTTTTATGTTTTTCGGGTAGCCTCTTGCCAAATTGCCTATTCCTTTCTTATTATTCCGCCCTTCATTTTAATGACAGGAAAACGCATTATGCCCTCCAAAATCTCCATAGGCCGTGCAGCCCTCCTGGCCGGTCTCGTTTGTCTCACTGTCGGCTGTGCCAGCTTGGACAAACGTATGAAACGTTTCGTCGGCAAACCTATCGATGCCGTTATCAAATCCTATGGCGTCAAACCCACAGAAGGTGGAGTCAAATCGGAAAACGACCGCTATGCCTACCTCTGGCGCTATACCTACTATTCCTACGCTGGACGTGAATACGAAGGCAGCAGCCAATACGGACCCATCATTACCAACTACTATAGCAACGTCTGCTACGGACAAGACCAAGACCGCATCTTCTACACTGACGATCAAGGCATCATCGTAGATTATTATTGGCAAAACAGCGATAAATGGCGCGTGAATTGCCGCACTCACCAAATCGGCCGGTATTTCCGAAGATCCCTGTAATCAAACACATCCCTCAAACTACGTTAGCGCGTTTAATATGAAGGAAACAGTTAGCCGCAACGAAACCCAATCCAATTAAACAGTTGGAAAATATAGTGGATTAACTCTAAATCAGGACAAGGCGACGAAGCCGCAGACAGTACAGATAGTACGGAACCGATTCACTTGGTACTTCAGCACCTTAGAGAATCGTTCTCTTTGAGCTAAGGCGAGGCAACGCCGTCCTGGTTTAAAGTTAATCCACTATAAGAATGGTATAAGACGGCAAACTTTAAACAGACGGATAATAAAACCGCCCGAATGTTCTGCCAAACAGGACATTCGGGCGGTTTGTTTCCGTTTCTTCAATCAAAAATTAGCTTAGAACTTCCATTCCAGTGATACGGCGTAGTTGCGACCGGGCGCGCGGTAGCGGTCCAAGCCTTTGCCGTCGCGGTCGACCCCGTTGGTGGTGCTGTAACTGTACAAACCGCGCAGGGAATCCCAAGTGGTGTCTTTGCGGTTGAACAGGTTGTACACGCCCGCACGCAGGGTCAGGTTTTTCACCGGTTTGTAGAAGCCGTACATATCGAACACATAAGCCGATTTGTTCAGCCACGGGTAATCCTGTACTTTTTTCTGCAAAGGCGTACCCCAGCCGTTGTTTTCATAAACGGTGTATTGCGCATCTTTCGCCTTTTTCGCGCCCAAATAGGTCAGGCGGGAGAACACGCCCCATTTTTCGCTCGGACTTTCATAGTCGATACCGGCAATCACTTTCAGCGGCTGGGTGGACAGCAGGCTGTTGTCGCCCGACAGCTTGCTTTTCGCGTAACCCACGGAACCAAACAGCTTCCAGCCTTCAGGGACAAAAGAGACTACTTTGTCCAAATTCAGACGACCTGTCAGCTCAAGACCGCGAACCCTTGCCTTGTCGATATTCTGCATCTGCCAATCCAGTTTTTCGGTGTAGGGGTCGCTGCACAGACCGTAGTAATAATCCATCTGGGTGCAGCCGGGTTCGCCGCTGGCGGTCAGTTTCTGCTCTTCAGACAGGAAATTGCGGTAGTTGCTTTGATACAGGTTAGCATCCAGCGTACCTTTTTCGCCGCGTCCTTGCAGGGAGAGGGTGTGGGTGGTGCTGCGCTCGGCTTTCAGGTTGGGATTGGGCAGCCAATTACCCGAACCGTGGTTGTAGGTGAAATACACTTCGGACGCATTGGGGACACGGTAGCCGGAAGTGATGTCGTAACCGACACGCCAAGCCTGATTCAGTTGCGCCGCCAAACCGGCAAAACCGCTCCAGCCGCTGTAAGTATTGGGTGCGGGCGGTGTTTTGTCGCAGGCATGACAGTCGGCATTCAGTTGCTGCGGCGTCATTTTGGTGTGGTCGTAACGGATGCCCGCGCGGCTTGAAAACACATTGTTCCATTGGATTTGGTCGGACAGCGAGAAACCGTAGTTGGTGGTTTTCACCGGATGCTGGATGGTGCTGGTGGTTCGGACGATGCGGCCGCTGAAGAAATAATCGTCGCGGTTTAAATTTTCAAAATCACGGCGGCTGGCAAAGGCCTTGAACGACAGGCGGTGCTGCCCGCCCAGTTGTAGCGGCTGGCTGTCCAAACGCAGGGTGATGCGTTTGAAGCGGGTGTCCATGCTGCGGTTGTATATTTCGTCCAAATCCTTCTGATTGTAGTTGCGCGTCCAGGTGGAATAATCCATCGGGAACGAGCCTTTGTTGTTAACCGCCGCCACTTTGGTTTTCTGATAATCGAAGTCTGCCTTCAACAACGACAACCAATTTGAATCAGGCGTCCATTCGTAAAACAGGTTGGCATTGCGCCGTTTGTTTACATCGTCGGCTTCGCGCCAGGAAGAATCGGTCAGGTTATAAGACTCTTCAACCGTGTAATTGTGCCCCTGCTGGCCGTTGAGCGATGCGCCGATACGGTGGTTCTCATTAATCTGATAACCGATTTTAGCCAAGAAGCTGTGGTATTTGTGTTTGGACGGATCAGGAATGCCGCGTGCCGAACCGCGGATATTCGTGCCGCTGCCCTTGCCTTCCACCGCATAGCCGCGGTTGCCCGCGCTTTCGGTTTCATGGCCGCGCCGTTGTGAATACAGCAAGGCTGCATCGACGCTGCCGTTATCCATGCCGAAGCCGACTGTGTTCGTCCATTCGCGGTTGCGGCTGCTGTAACCGTTTTTCATCATCACGCCGAACTGCCGCTCCGGCAGCAGCAAATCACGTCCTTGCAGGGTTTGGTAATTCACACCGCCGCCCAAGGCGCCGCTGCCGGTATTGAAAGAGTCCGCCCCCTTCACAATGTCGATGTTGCGTACCAACTCAGGGTCGATGGACAGGCGCGAACTGTTGAAATTGCCGTAGCGTGCATACAGTGAGTTTTCTTCCGAATCGGGCAGGCTTACGCCGTCGATGCTGACGCCGACACGATTACCTTCCACACCGCGAACGGCAAAGCCTTTTTGATGGCGGCCGCTGTCGCTCAGGCCGACATCGGTGGAATAGCGCACCAAGTCTTTGTTGTCGCGTATCATTTCCTGTTGAATGCGGCCGAGGTTGACCCGTTCCACGGCGGCGGGCGCGTTGCGATGCCCTTTTACCGTTACCTGTTTCAGTTCGGCTTGCATGGGCTCGGCAGCCGTTGATTGCGCAGCATTATCCGCTGCAAATGCGGGATTGCCGAAAATACTGCCGACAAGGGCGGCAATAGGGAGTATGTGTGATGATTTCATGGTTCAAAACCTCAGAAACAATAAAATTGACCAATATTCAGCTTAATTCAACAATGAAAATTTTTGATAATCATTTATATTTCTATTGAAAGCAATGACGAATATAAATCCCTGTAACGGATGGCCAATAAATTTTTAAATACGGAAACGGAAACCGGATAAAAGCGGCCTTCCTTGCCCATACCATATGTAAGGGGTTGATATTTCAGACTTCAACTGTTTTCCGGCGCAAAATATTGCGCCGGAAAACATATCGCTGGTCTATCAATAATCTGCATTTAGTGGCGGTGCGGAACAAAGCCTTTCGGTGCTTCAGCGCCTTCAGGCAAACCGAAGGTTTCGCGCAGAACGACTTTGTAGAACGCAAACGCATCTTTTGCACCTTGAATCGCCTCGGCTTCGGCTTCGGGGCTTAAGTCCAAAGCATTCAAATGTTCGACAAAGGCACGCCAATGTTTGCCGCGTCCGTTCGGATGGGGAGCGAGGTGGCGCGCACCGTGTTCGCCGTTGTAATCCAGCTTTTGCGCGTGTTTAAACAAAAATGCAGCGCCCAAATTGGAACCTTCGGCGCAATACAGCCAGCCGATGGCTTTATTGCCGGTTTCATGCGGCAGCGGTTTGCCGTATTCGTAAGGCTTGTCGCCCAAATCCGCTAAATCCTGCGTTACCGCGTCGTAACGCGCCATGTATCCCAGCTCGGGAATGGCTTTGTTCAACTCGGGGTCTTTATAGATATGATCGACCGCTTTGTGGAACACGGATTGCAGTTTCAAGAATTTGATGTAATTCTCTTTGTTGGTAAACGGCTCGACAGACATAACCAAATTGTCCACGCTGTCGTGAATGGTGGCGGTTTGCTCTTTCAGCCGTTTGGCAAAAGTCAGTTCTTGTGTTTCGCTCATGTGAATATCCTTTGATGATCTACAAAATTTAATTGACGGTTTTGACAAAACCCGCACAGCAGGTTTTCAGACGACCTCAAATGAAGGCTGCCCGAATCAATAAAAAATAAGTGATGGAAAATCTGTGTTTGAGAATGGAAATTTATGATTTTTAAGATATTTAGGTACTGAGTCGTTTACGAATGAACAAATGAAATCTGTCATATTACAAAACAATTTAGGAATATATATCATTTCTATTACATTATCAAGAATTTAACTTGCTATTATTTACATAAACCTGTTGTTTCTACATATTTGCAACAAATATGACAAAGGGTCGTCTGAAAGCGTTTCAGACGACCCTTTGTTAATTACAAACAATACTATTTATATAGTCATAATTCGTTTTCCAGACACTGTCTCCCCCATATGTAAGCAATTTGGGCTATCCCTATGTTTTCCTTTATAATACCTGCCTCTTTGACCTCTTCCCTCCTCCATGAAACCGATTCCTAGCTATACGCGCTGGTGGCGTTATAAATCCTACCTGCCCGACGCATCGCTGCCGGCGCATACGGTGGATTGCCCGGACTGCGGCAACCGCATGGATATTCCGCGCCTGCGGCAGGGGCAGGAAGCGCATTGTCCGGTGTGCAATCATGAAGTGGTTGAGGTGGAAAACAATCCTTATGTTGCGCCGCTGGCTTACGCGACGACTTCGCTGATTTTGATGGTGTTTGCGTACAGCATGGTTTATATCCGCGTGGAACTCTTCGGCGTAACATCCGTCCTGTCGCTGCCTGAAATGATGCAGCTTTTGATTTATCAGGATTACGGTTTTCTGGCGGAAGTGATGTTCGTCCTCACGTTCGGCGCGCCGGTATTGTTTTTGTTGCTTTGTTTGTACGTTTATACTGCATTGGTGCGCGAGCGGGCGTATCCTGCGTTGCGGTTTGCGACGCGGGTTTTGGTCAGGCTGCGTCATGCGATTATGGTGGATGTGTTTTTTATTTCCACTTTGGTGGCGTATATCAAGCTCTCGTCTGTGGCGGAGGTTGAATTCGGCTCGGCATTTTATTTGATGTTTGCGCTGTCGGTCATGCTGATTCGGACTTCGGTCTCGATTCCGCAGCATTGGGTTTATTATAAAATCCACAGGCTGACGGGTGGGGATGCGGTGCAAACGGCATCCGACGACAAAACCTGTTGCAGCCGCTGCCTGTATTTCCGCGATAAAGACGAGCAGCCTTGCGAGGTTTGCGGTGCGGATTTGTACCGTCGCCGCCCGAAAAGCCTGAGCATTTCGCTGGCGTTTTTGATTGCGGCGTTTATCCTGTATTTCCCCGCGAATATTCTGCCGATTATGATTTCGTCGAACCCTACCGCGCTGGAAGTCAATACGATTTTCAACGGCATTGTGTATATGTGGAACGATGGCGACAGGCTGATTGCGGTGATTATTTTCAGCGCGAGTATTTTGGTGCCGGTATTGAAGATTATCGCGATGGCGGTTTTGATTGCGTCTGCTTATTTCAAACCGCCGATGAGCGCGCCGAAAATGTCGGTGCTTTACCGGATTACCGAATCCATCGGCCGCTGGTCGATGATTGATATTTTTGTGATTATTATTTTGATGAGTTCGTTCCACACCAACATGGCGCGCGTCGTCCCCGGCGGGGCGGCGGTTTATTTCTGCCTGGTGGTGGTATTGACCATGCTGTCTGCCTATTATTTCGACCCCCGCCTGATTTGGGACAGACAGCAGCAGCTTTCAGACGACCCCGATTCCGACGATAACCAGAAACAATGAAAAAACACGATTCTTCTCAAACACATCGCGCACCCGCGCGTGTCAAAAAAACCAATGTCTTCACGTCTATCGTGTGGCTGATTCCGCTGATTGCGCTGATTGCGGGCGGCTGGCTGCTGGTAAAGGACATCCGTAACCGAGGTCCGGTCGTCACGCTTTTGATGGACAGCGCGGAAGGCATTGAAGTCAACAATACGGTGATTAAAGTGTTGAACGTCGATGTCGGACATGTTACCCGCATCAAGCTGCGCGACGACCAAAAAGGCGTGGAAGTCACCGCCCAGCTTAACGCCGATGCGAAAGACCTCATCCGCAGCGATACGCAGTTTTGGGTGGTGAAACCACGCATCGACCAAAGCGGCGTAACCGGTTTGAGCACACTCCTGTCCGGTTCGTATATCGCGTTTACGCCGGGCAAAAGCAATGAAACGAAGGACGTATTTGAAGTACAGGACATCCCGCCGATTGCCGCCATCGGGCAAAGCGGCCTGCGCCTGAAGCTGGTCGGTCAAAACGACAAAATCCTCAACGTCAGCAGCCCCGTACTTTATGAAAACTTTATGGTCGGACAGGTAGAAAGCGCGCATTTCGAGCCTGCCGACCAAACCGTGCATTACACCATCTTCATCCAAAGCCCGAACGACAAACTGATTAATTCGGAAAGCCGCTTTTGGCTGGAGAGCGGCATCAATATCGAAACCACAGGCAGCGGCGTGAAACTCAATTCCGCTCCCCTGCCTGCGTTGCTTTCCGGCGCGATTTCGTTTGATTCGCCGAAAACCAAAAACAGCAAAAATGTGAAAAGCGAAGACAGTTTTACGCTTTACGACAGCCGCAGCGAAGTGGCAAACCTGCCCGATGACCGTTCGTTGTATTACACCGCGTTTTTCAAACAGTCCGTGCGCGGTCTGACCGCCGGTTCGCCCGTCGAATATAAAGGACTGAATGTCGGCGTGGTTTCCGACGTTCCCTATTTCGACCGTAACGACAGCCTGCATCTGTTTGAAAACGGCTGGATTCCCGTGCGCATCCGCATCGAGCCGTCGCGCATGGAAATCAATGCCGACGAACAAAGCAAAGAGCATTGGAAACAACAATTCCAAGCCGCTTTGGGTAAAGGTCTGACCGCCACCATTTCCAGCAACAATTTGATTACCGGCAGCAAAATGGTCGAATTGACCGACCAGCCTTCGTCTTCGCCCAAGCTGCGACCGCACACCGTTTACGCAGGCGATACCGTCATTGCCACACAAGGCGGCGGTTTGGATGATTTGCAGGCAAAAGTGGCGGATTTGTTAGAGAAATTCAACAATCTGCCGTTGGATAAAACCGTTGCCGGGTTGAACGGCTCGCTTGCCGAACTCAAATCCACCCTCAAATCTGCCAATGCCGCCCTAAGCTCCATTGACAAACTGGTCGGCAAACCACAAACGCAAAACATCCCCAACGAGCTGAACCAAACCCTGAAAGAATTGCGCCAGACCCTGCAAGGCGTATCGCCGCAATCACCCATCTACGGCGACGTGCAAAATACCCTGCAAAGTTTGGACAAAACCCTCAGAGACGTACAGCCCGTCATTAATACTTTGAAAGAAAAACCCAATGCGCTGATTTTCAACAGCAGCAGCAAAGACCCCATCCCGAAAGGAAGCCGATAATGCGCCTCTTCCCCATTGCCGCCGCCCTGACGCTTGCCGCCTGCGGCACCGCGCAAAGCCCGCAATATTTCGTCCTGCCCGACAGCCAATACATCCGGCCGGCGGCTCAAGGCAGTGAAATAGCGGTCAAAGTCAACCTTGCCGAACCGCTTGCCAATGGCGGCCTCGTTTACCAAACCGACGCGTATCATGTGAATCTGGCGAAGAACCACCTTTGGGCGGCACCGCTCGACGGCGCGTTGGCGGCAAACCTCAGCAACAAACTCAACCGCCTCAACCCGCGCCATACTTTCGTTCCCGCCTCACGCAGCCAAAGCAGCCAAACCCTGAAAATCTATGTTGAAGCCTTCCAAGGCAGCTATCAGGGGCAAACTACCGTCAGCGGCTACGCCTTATGGCCGGACGGACGCAACAAACCGTTTGACGTTACCACCCCGCAACAAGGCGACGGCTATACCGCCATGTTGGAATCTTTGGAAAACGGTTTGAACGAAGCGGCAAAAAGCATCGCCTATTGATGAGGTCGTCTGAAAACCCGCTGTGGGTTTTGCCAAAACCATTCATCGTGCAAAAGGAAAAGACATGCACAATATCACGCTCTATACCCATCCCTTTTCACGCGGCAGATACGTCGTATGGATGCTCAAAGAATGCGGCGCGGAATACACCGTCGTACCCGTCCAGTTCGGCGCGCAAATGAAATCCGCCGAATATCTCGCCATCAATCCACAAGGGCAAGTCCCCGCACTGAAATTCGGTGATGCCGTACTGACCGAATCGACCGCCATCATTACCTTTTTGGCAGAACAATTCCCCGACAAACACCTTATCCCCGCCGCAGGTACGTTGGAGCGCGGCGAATACTACCGCTGGATGTGCATATTGATGCACCTCGAATACGCAGCCTTCAACAAACTGCACAACCTGCCCGTCGATACGCCCGAATGCCGCCGCCAAATCGGTTACGGCGATTTCGATACCGCATGGAACACATTGCGCGAACACTTGAAAAACCGCGACTACATCGTCGGCAACAGCTTTACCGCGATGGATTTGTACTGCTCCGCGCTGATTCTGCACTTAACGCAAAATTGGAAAGTGTTGCCCGCCGATGAAACCGACGTATTGCAACGCTACGCCGCCAAACATCTCGCCCGCCCCGCTTTCGCCGAAACCACGGCATGGATGCTGGAAACCGCCGCCCAAATGCCGCCTGTTGCATAAATCAAGATTATTAGAACCGAAAGTCGTCTGAAACCTACTGTACGGGTTTTGCCAAAAACATTCACAACGCAAAAGGAAAAGACATGCAAGACATCACGCTCTACACCCATCCCTTTTCACGCGGCACATACGTCGCATGGATGCTGAAAGAATGCGGCGCGGAATACACCGTCGTCCCCATCCAATTCGGCGCACAGATTCAGTCCGCCGAATATCTCGCCATCAATCCACAAGCCCAAGTCCCCGCACTCAAATTCGGCGATACCGTATTGACCGAATCGCTCGCCATCATTACCTTTTTGGCGGAACAGTTCCCCGACAAACACCTCATCCCTGCCGCAGACACGTTGGAACGCGGCGAATACTACCGCTGGATGTGCCTGTCGCTGCACCTCGAATACGCAGCCTTCAACAAACTGCACAACCTGCCTGTCGATACGCCCGAGCGCCGCCGCCAAATCGGTTACGGCGATTTTGATACCGCATGGAACACCTTGCGCGAACACTTGAAAAACCGCGACTACATTATCGGCAACAGCTTTACCGCGCTGGATCTGTACTATTCCGGGCTGATTCTGCTCTTAACGCAAAACTTTAAAGTATTGCCTGCCGATGAAACCGATGTATTACAACGCTACGCCGCCAAACATCTCGCCCGTCCCGCCTTTGCCGAAACCATGGCATGGGCGCAGGAAACCGTTGCCCAAATGCCGCCTGCAGAGTAAATCAAGGCTATTAAAATAAAAAGGTCGTCTGAAAACCCGATTGAGAAGGGTTTTCAGACGACCTTTTATCAGACGATTGGAAAATCAGTATTTCACCGAATCATTACCGCTGTTTTTTTGGATAAATTCAATTTTATAACCGTCAGGATCTTCCACAAAAGCAATAACGGTCGTGCCGTGCATCATCGGTCCTGCCTCGCGCACAACTTTGCCGCCTTTTTGTCTGACCCGTTCGCAAGCCTCATACGCATCATCCACTTCCACTGCGATATGACCGTAAGCGTTGCCGATATCGTAGCTTTCCGTATCCCAGTTGTGCGTCAATTCCAGTACGGTATTTTCGGCCTCATTACCATAACCGACAAACGCCAAAGTAAACCGTCCTTCGGGATAATCGTGGCGGCGCAGTAAAGACATACCTAAAACATTTTGATAGAAGTCCAAAGATTTTTCGAGGTTGCCAACGCGCAACATTGTATGGAGCAGTCGCATAATGTATTCCTTTTATATTGTTTTAAAAACAGATTTTATCATAGTTCGCCCTAAGCGCCGATTGTCTGCACGGAACGAAATAGCGACACATTTTATCCATAAGGAACAACTTTTTCATCCGTCAGGCAGCCATCCTCGTTTTTCAGACGACCTTGCTTTATAATTATGCTTTATGTGTTTTTCAGAACTATCATGAAGTTAAGACAAACAGCCGCTCTTTTATGGCTGTCCATCCTCTCTTTGCCGGCATTTGCCATCGATTTCGGCCGCATCCCTCAAGACGAAATTTCCGTGTATGTTCAAGAATTGGACAGTGGAAACGTCTTGGTCGACCACCGTTCGAATGTGCCAGTCAACCCCGCATCGACCATGAAGCTGGTTACAGCGTTTGCCGCATTTAAAGCTTTGGGCGGCGATTACCGCTGGACGACCCAATTTAAAAGCGACGGCACGATTCAAGGCGATACCTTGCAAGGCGATATTTATTGGGTCGGTAGCGGAGATCCTGTTTTCGACCAAGAAGGCTTGGTCGGGATGCAGCAGCAATTGCGCGATAAAGGCATACGCAAAATCACCGGCGGCTTGGTACTCGACCGCCATTTATGGGGAGATATTCAAAATCCGAGCGATTTCGAATCCGATGTCGGCTCTCTATTTATGACGCCGCCCGACCCGCATATGCTGGCTTACAAAGTCGTATCGGTCAAACCGGAACGCAATGACATGGGCGGAGTGGATCTTGTGACTAACCCGCCCCTTCCCGACATTAAAATCGACAACAAAATCAACGTCACACCATCAAACGCATCCTGCAAAGCCTTACAAAACCATATGCGCGCAAACTACAAAGGCGGCGTATTGCATGTTTCCGGCAAAGTTCCGGAATCGTGTTTGGGCAATGAAATGTACATCAACATGTTGAACATGCGTGAATTTGTACAAAAGAGCTTTATCAACCAATGGCGTTATTCAGGCGGAGAAATTACCGACGGTATCAGGGCCGCATCCGTGCCGCCTCATGCCAAAACGCTGGCGGTACACCAATCCAAACCCATGTCTGCCATTTTGACGGACATGAACAAATATTCGAATAATCTGATTGCGCGCTCCGTATTCCTGAAATTGGGAGGCGAGCATTCCGGCAACTCCGCTTTGCAGCAAGCCTCTTCAGCCGTAAAGCGTGAATTGGCTACCGCGGGCGTGGATACGGAAAACTTGGTCTTGGAAAACGGTTCGGGCCTATCCCGCCGTGAGCGCGTCAGCGCCAATATGTTGGCGCAAATGCTGGAAAAAGCCTATTTCAGCCCGTTCAAACAAGACTTCATCGATACCTTACCCATTGCCGGCAAAGACGGCACGCTGAAATACCGCCTCAAACAGGCAGGCCCTGCCCTGCGCCTGAAAACGGGTACGCTCAAAGATGTACGCGCCCTCGCCGGATATTGGCTGGGAGACAAACCCATGATTGTAGTGGTGGTGATTAACAGTCCGAATGCCACCAACTATCTGAATGATTTGGATAAACTGGTTTCAAAAATCGTACAGCCCGGCGGTGACGCTTGGATTGATGCGAAAATGAAGTGCGCAGAACGAATGGAAGCTTAAAAAGCATCAAAACACTTCAGGCAGCCGAAGAAATGACTTTCCGGCTGCCTGAAGTGTTTTTCAGAGGTCGCAAATCCTACTGTTCCGTTTTACTGAACGAAGCGGGTCACGAATCGGCTTTACCTTTATTTTTCTTATCAGGGAAAATGAAGGAAGCGGCAATCCCGCAGGTCAGCACAACCAATACAACCAGCAAAGACGTATTGGGCGAAATGTCCCATCCGTGATGGAACATATGATTGCTCGCCGACAATCCCAGCTTGGCAGCGATGAAAAACAGCAACACGACCACTGCCTTTTCCAAATGAACCAAATAGCCCTTCAACGCTTCCAATACGAAATAAAGCGTACGCAAGCCCAAAATGGCGAACATCATGGCACTGTAAACAATCAACGGTTCTTTAGATACAGCAATCACCGCAGGTACGCTGTCAAACGCGAACATCACATCCGACAACTCAATCACTGCCAAACATAAAAACAGCGGCGTCGCGACCAACTGCCCTTTACGCATTTTCTGAGGATGGTTATTTTCAGGATGCTTGAGGTCTTCACCCGCCGGCTCAAGCCGCACCTCGGGATATTGCTCATGCGCTTTTTTCAACTCCTCGCCTTTTAAGAAAAAATGGCTGCCGTAAAGACGGGGAAACACAGGGAAAAAGCGATGGACCGCACGATATGCCAAATGTTCGGAATAATCGGCATCTTCTTCGCCCTCCTCTTCATCCCGACGCAGCATCATAACGGCGGTATAGCCGACAATGACGGCAAAAACCACTTCCACAATCGGCCCCAATGCCAACAGTCCGGCACCGATGGCGACAAAAATCATGCGGAAAATAATCGCGCCGATAATCCCCCAGTACAAAACGCGGTGGCGCAGGCCTTCAGGCACTTTAAACCAAGCAAAAACCGCCATCATTAAAAACAGATTATCTACGGACAATACTTTTTCCAAAGCATAGCCGGTAAAGAACAGGCTGGCGGCTTCACTGCCGTGATGAACCCACAAAAATGCGCCGAACAAAATCGATATCAATACCCAAAACAGCGACCATATCGCAGCACTTTTCAGCGACATCGGTTTGTTGTCCCTATGGGCGAATAAATCGATGGCAATCGCACCCACAGACAAAATCACGAAAACGGCGACGGTTTCAATGGGGAAACCCAAATGGTTCATAAAAAGCCTTTGTTATCAAAATAAAGCGTAAGTATAGTGAAACAACGCGGAATAATATAGAGAAATCCAATAAAGATAATGTAATATAGTGGATTAACTTTAAACCAGGACGGCGTTACCTCGCCTTAGCTCAAAGAGAACGATTCTCTAAGGTGCTGAAGCACCAAGTGAATCGGTTCCGTACTATCTGTACTGTCTGCGGCTTCGTCGCCTTATCCTGATTTAAATTTAATCCACTATATTTTCGACAACCGGCACAAACCAGATTCCGCTCTTTATCCACGCCCGACAGACCAGTAAGGGGTCGTCTGAAAATTTCAGACGACCCCTTGCCTTTTCTCATCGACTTCCTAAACCCTATCCACTATATTCAACTTGTTGTCTAATTACATTCAATCCGCATCCGTTTCCAAATGCTTCAGAAAGATAGTTTCAAGCCTATTTAAATGCAATATTTTTCAAGATAATTTGTAAACTAATGTTTTTAATATGGTTTGAAAAATATTTCAGTAAAACCGGCAAGCAACGGTCATCATGAGCTTTGCAAGCCTACTGTTTTCAGGTATCCTCAAACGGATTATTTACAATTTAATATGTTTTAATTACATATCTAATTGAATTAATAAATGATTTATTTCTAACAAGCTACAAAAAATAGAAATTTCCGCTGTATTTTAATTAGAAAAATGTTTGGGCGTGGATTGCTTGCAATTTCATCAGCCCGTGATTTTGAAGTTTTAGATGAGGAATAGTACATGAATCCCATGTATATCACTTTTGCAATCTATCTGATTGCCGTTCTCTTGATTGGTCTGGCCGCGTATTTCTCCACGCGCAATTTCGATGATTATATTTTGGGCGGGCGCAGCTTGGGTCCGTTTGTTACGGCGATGTCGGCGGGTGCGTCCGATATGTCGGGCTGGCTTTTGATGGGTCTGCCCGGGGCGATTTATCTGAGCGGCTTGAACGAGGCTTGGATTGCCATCGGCCTGGTGGTCGGCGCGTATTTCAACTGGCTTTTGGTGGCGGGCCGTCTGCGCGTACATACCGAATATGCCAATAATGCGCTGACGCTGCCGGATTATTTCTTCCACCGCTTCGGCGCGGGCGGACATTTGATGAAAGTGGTTTCCGCGCTGATTATTCTGTTTTTCTTCACGATTTATTGCGCTTCGGGCATTGTGGCGGGGGCAACCTTATTCCAAAGTCTGTTTGAAGGCATGACTTATAAACAGGCGATGTGGCTGGGCGCGGGCGCGACCATTGCCTATACCTTCTTGGGCGGCTTTTTGGCAGTAAGCTGGACAGATACGCTGCAAGCTTCTTTGATGATTTTTGCGCTGATTTTGACGCCGGTAATGGTCTATTTGGGTCTGGGCGGTGCGGAACAAATGTCTGCCGCAATTCAAAACGTTGCCGCAAGTACAGGCAAGGAATACGGCAGCCTGCTTGCCGGCACGACCGTCATCGGCATAATTTCCACCGCCGCATGGGGCTTGGGCTATTTCGGTCAGCCGCACATTTTGGCGCGCTTTATGGCGGCTGAAAGCGCGAAATCACTGGTATCCGCACGCCGCATCGGTATGACTTGGATGGTGTTGTGTCTGGCAGGCGCAGTGGCGGTCGGCTATTTCGGCATTGCGTATTTTGGTGCAAACCCCGACCAAACCGCTTCCATGCACGGCAACCACGAACGTATCTTCATCGCGCTTTCTACTTTATTGTTCAACCCTTGGATTGCAGGCATTATTTTGAGCGCGATTTTGGCGGCGGTCATGTCCACTTTGTCTTGCCAGCTTTTGGTTTGCTCCAGCGCGATTACCGAAGACTTCTACAAAGGCTTTTTGCGCAAAAATGCGCCGCAATCAGAATTGGTATGGGTGGGCCGTCTGATGGTATTGGCGATTGCCATTATCTCTATTCTGATTGCGTCCGACCCTAAGAGCAAAGTTTTAGGCTTGGTATCTTATGCGTGGGCAGGTTTCGGCGCGGCGTTTGGTCCGATTGTGATTCTGTCGGTATTGTGGAAACGCATTACGGCATACGGCGCTTTGTCCGGCATGATTGCCGGCGCGCTGACTGTGGTGGCATGGGCGGAGTGGATTAAAAAACCTGCTTTGGCAGCACATGAAACCGGTATTTGGACTATGTACGAAATCGTCCCCGGCTTCATCGCCTGCTTGATTATCGCTGTTCTGGTTTCACTGACCGACAAAGAGCCGTCTCGTGAAATCCAAGAACGTTTTGAAAAAGCGGACACAGAATACCGCGAGGCGAAATAAGTGTTTTCAGACGACCTGCCGTTGACCGTAGGTCGTCTGAATTTTTATACGGGAAGGCAGGTTTTATTTTTATATTGATGCTCATGCGGATAATGCGGTCTTTTAGCTTTATCTGCTTTTTATCAAAGCAAAAAATCCTGTTTTTGAGATAAATTGCTTGTCCGGCCCTTATAAATTTATTAAGATATTATCTATATACTTTAAATCTTTTCAGACGACCTCGAAAAGGGATGGGGTCGTCTGAAAATCATCATAAAAACTTTGGAGAACCTTAAAATGTTTGACTTTGCTTTTCCGACACAAACGCCACTGCGCCAAGCGATTACCGATGCTTACCGCCGCGACGAAATCGAAGCCGTTCAGGATATGCTGCAACGCGCCCAGATGAGCGATGAGGAGCGTCGGGCGGCGTCCGAACTCGCGCGCCGTTTGGTTACGCAGGTTCGTGCCAGCCGCACCAAAGCCAGCGGGGTGGATGCGCTGATGCACGAGTTTTCGCTCTCCAGCGAAGAAGGCATTGCGCTGATGTGTCTGGCGGAAGCTTTGCTGCGCATTCCCGACAATGCGACGCGCGACCGCCTGATTGCCGACAAAATTTCCGAAGGCAACTGGAAAAGCCATTTGAACAACAGCCCGTCCCTGTTCGTCAACGCCGCCGCGTGGGGCTTGCTGATTACCGGCAAACTGACCGCGCCGAGCGACAAGCAGATGGGTTCGGCTCTGAACCGCCTCGTCAGCAAAGGCGGCGCGCCCCTGATCCGCCAAGGCGTGAACTACGCCATGCGCCTGTTGGGCAAGCAGTTTGTTACCGGACAAACCATTGAAGAAGCGCTGCAAAACGGCAAAGAGCGCGAAAAAATGGGCTACCGCTTCTCCTTTGATATGTTGGGCGAAGCCGCCTACACCCAAGAAGATGCCGACCGCTATTACAACGACTACGTTCAAGCCATTCACGCCATCGGCAAAGATGCTGCCGGACAAGGCGTTTACGAAGGCAACGGCATTTCCGTCAAACTTTCCGCCATCCATCCGCGCTACTCGCGCACCCAACACGAACGCGTGATGAGCGAACTCTTACCTCGTCTGAAAGAGCTGTTCCTTTTGGGTAAAAAATACGATATTGGTATCAACATCGATGCCGAAGAAGCCAACCGTTTGGAGCTGTCTTTGGATTTGATGGAGGCACTCGTTTCCGACCCCGATTTGGCGGGTTACAAAGGCATCGGCTTTGTCGTTCAGGCATATCAAAAACGCTGTCCCTTCGTCATTGACTATCTGATTGACCTTGCCCGCCGCAACAATCAAAAACTGATGATCCGCCTCGTTAAAGGCGCGTACTGGGACAGCGAAATCAAATGGGCGCAAGTGGACGGCCTGGACGGCTATCCGACCTACACCCGTAAAGTCCATACCGACATTTCCTACCTCGCCTGCGCGCGCAAACTGCTGGACGCGCAAGATGCCGTGTTCCCGCAATTCGCCACCCACAACGCCTACACCTTGGGCGCGATTTACCAAATGGGCAAAGGCAAAGACTTTGAACACCAATGCCTGCACGGCATGGGCGAAACCTTGTACGACCAAGTGGTCGGCCCGCAAAACTTAGGCCGCCGCGTGCGCGTGTACGCCCCGGTCGGTACGCACGAAACCCTGCTCGCCTACTTGGTGCGCCGCCTGTTGGAAAACGGCGCGAACTCGTCGTTCGTCAACCAAATCGTTGATGAAAACATCAGCATCGATACGCTGATCCGCAGCCCGTTCGACACCATCGCCGAACAAGGTATCCACCTGCACAACGCTTTGCCGCTGCCGCGCGATTTGTACGGCAGGGGTCGTCTGAACTCTCAAGGCGTCGATTTCAGCAACGAAACCGTGTTGCAACAGCTTCAAGAAAAACTCAACCGCGCCGCCGCGCAAGACTTCCACGCCGCGTCCATTGTCAACGGCAAAGCCCGCGATGTCGGCGAAGCGCAACCGATTAAAAACCCCGCCGACCACGACGACATCGTCGGCACAGTCAGCTTTGCCGATGCCGCGCTTGCCCAAGAAGCCGTCGGTGCAGCCGTTGCCGCGTTTCCTGAATGGAGCGCGACGCCAGCCGCCGAGCGCGCCGAATGCCTGCGCCGCTTTGCCGATTTGCTGGAGCAGCACACCCCCGCGCTGATGATGCTTGCCGTGCGCGAAGCAGGTAAAACGCTGAACAACGCCGTCGCCGAAGTGCGCGAAGCCGTCGATTTTTGCCGCTACTACGCAGGCGAAGCCGAAAACACTCTGCCCAAAGATGCCAAAGCCGTCGGCGCCATCGTCGCCATCAGCCCGTGGAACTTCCCGCTCGCCATCTTTACCGGCGAAGTCGTTTCCGCATTGGCAGCCGGCAACACCGTTATCGCCAAACCTGCCGAACAAACCAGCCTGATTGCCAGCTACGCCGTTTCCCTGATGCACGAAGCAGGCATCCCGACTTCCGCCTTGCAACTTGTCCTCGGCGCAGGCGATGTCGGCGCAGCGCTGACAGGCGACCCGCGTATCGGCGGCGTGATTTTCACCGGTTCGACCGAAGTGGCGCAACTGATTAACAAAGCCCTCGCCAAACGCGACGACAGCCCCGTATTGATTGCCGAAACCGGCGGTCAGAATGCCATGATTGTCGATTCCACCGCGCTGCCCGAGCAAGTTTGTTTGGACGTGCTCAACTCCGCCTTCGACAGCGCGGGACAACGCTGCTCCGCCCTGCGTATCCTTTGCGTTCAAGAAGATGTCGCCGACAAGATGCTCGCCATCATCAAAGGCGCGATGGACGAATTGGTCGTCGGCAAACCCGTTCAACTTACCACCGACGTAGGCCCCGTCATCGATGCCGAAGCGCAGCAAAACCTGCAATCGCACATCAACAAAATGAAAGGCGTTGCCAAGTCTTACCACGAAGTCAAAGCCGCCTCCGACGTTGATCCTGCGAAATCCACTTTCGTGCTGCCGATTTTGTTCGAACTCAACAATTTGAACGAACTCACCCGCGAAGTCTTCGGTCCCGTCCTGCACGTTGTCCGCTACCGCGCCGACGAGCTTGACCAAATCATCGACCAAATCAACAGCAAAGGCTACGCGCTCACCAGCGGCGTACACAGCCGCATCGAAGGCACGGTCAAACGCATCCGCGAACGCATCGAAGCGGGTAACGTTTACGTCAACCGCAACATCGTCGGCGCCGTCGTCGGCGTACAACCGTTCGGCGGACACGGTATGTCAGGTACAGGTCCGAAAGCAGGCGGTTCGTTCTACCTGCAAAAACTGACCCGCATCCCCGAATGGGTTGCCCCGCCGCTGAGCCGTATCGGACAAGCGGACGAAGCCGCACTCAAACGCCTCGAAGCCCTGATTCACAAGCTGCCGTTTAATGCGGAAGAGAAAAAAGCAGCGGCATCAGCATTGGGACACGCCCGCATCCGTACCCTGCGCCAAGCAGAATCTGTCTTGGTCGGCCCGACCGGCGAACGCAACGCCATGAGCTGGCGTGCGCCCAAACGCGTCTGGGTACACGGCGGCAGCCTCCTGCAAGCCTTCTGCGCCCTGACCGAACTTGCCGCCGCAGGCATCGTAACCGTCGTCGAACCCGACAGCCCGCTTGCCTCCTACACCGCCGACCTCGAAGGCCTGCTGCAAGTCAACAGCAAACCTGAAAGCACAGGCGTGCATCACGTCGCCGCCCTAAGCCCGCTGGATAGCAGCCGCAAGCAAGAGCTGGCAAACCGCGACGGCGCACTCATCCGCATCCTCCCGTCCGAACAAGGCTTGGACATCCTGCAAGTGTTTGAAGAAATCTCTTGCAGCGTCAATACCACAGCCGCCGGCGGCAACGCCAGCCTGATGGCCGTTTCCGACTAAAAGGATTGAATAAACGCCAGAGCGTTTGAACAAAGGTCGTCTGAAAACGTTAGCAAAACCCGCTAAGTCCGTTTTCAGACGACCTTTTTATGCTTTGATGAAAAGTCGGATTCGTTATAGTGGATTAACTTTAAATCAGGACAAGGC